>DASWQK010000504.1:0-12297 GCA_036403735.1 Pyrinomonadaceae bacterium | reverse complement strand
TTATGTTGATGCTGGCCGGACGTCATTCAGACTCGGCATGGGTTGACGATATTCCAAAGGTTCCTTCAACTATCTCAACGAAGGTCCTTTCTTCGCTGAGGATGAAGCGTTTCGTTTGTGCCATGGAAAAATTCTCAATTGCCTCCGGCTCCGATTTTAAACGGGCGCGGTAGGCTTCGTAGGCGGCGAGGCTATCGAAGGCGATCAAGCCCCAGGCAACATTGTTCGTTCCTTCATGTGGAAGAAAATAACCGACGAGATGACCCCCGCATCGAGGAATGATGCGGCCCCAATTCTCGGCGTACTGCTTGAACGCCTCTCGTTGAAATGGATCGATTTGATAGCGAATGAAACAGGTTATTTTCATGTTGCTCCTGCAGACAGCTAATCGTGATGGCTCGGCGTGCGGTCAAGGAAGTCGCGGACCATCTTTAGATCTTCCCAGGTCTCGCGTTTCTTCGAAGGATCGCGCAACAGATATGCGGGATGGAAAGTCGGCATGACTTTGATGCCGCGAAAGTCGCGAAATTTACCGCGTACGCGACTGATGCCTTCGCGCTCTTCCAAAAGATTTCGCAGCGCCGTGTTTCCCATCACGACAATCACCTCAGGTTGAATCGCGGCGATTTCGCGAAACAGAAACGGACGACAGATGGCTGCCTCTTCAAGAGTCGGCTGGCGATTGCCCGGTGGTCGACAACGATTTACGTTACCGATGATCACGTCCTCGCGCTTCATGCCCATGGCCTCGATCATCTTTGTCAGCAACTGCCCGGCGCGGCCCACGAACGGCTTGCCTTGCGCGTCTTCATCCGCGCCCGGGGCCTCGCCGACGAACATCAAACGCGCGTTTCGGTTTCCGTGAGTGTTCACGACCTGCGTGCGGCCTTCGCATAAACCGCAGCGAGTGCACTCGCCGATGTCAGTCCAGATTTGCTCGAGCGTTTCACTTGACTTCGCCGGTGATGGCGCGGTTGCAGCTGCTTCGCTGAATAGCGAATCCGCGGCCGGTGGACTCGCAGGACTGGTCTTGCGGCGCGGAACTTCCAAAGCAGGTTGCGAATTGGCAATAGCCGGTATTCGCGCAGGCGCGGCAGCCGCGCTCGGGATGGCGGGTGTGGCGGCTGCATTCTGATCGCTCGACGAACCGAGGGCAATATTCTCCACCCCAAGCTCGCCAAGAAACTTTGCCTGCTGGCGCGAGTCGCGCAGCAGTCCAATCAATTCTTCTTTTATCGAATCGTGGGGCATCAATGTCTAGAGTTTGCTGTGCTTGGCGCTCATTGCACTGGTTGTTCGATGCCGTAACTTCACTACCTCATCGAGAATTCGATTGGCAACTTCAGGTTTTGCTGAGAGTGGAACGTCAATCGACAGAGGGTTGTCCCGAACCAGAATGGTCACCGCGTTATTGTCTGACTCGAATCCCGATCCCTCGCGGGACACATCGTTCGCTACAATCATGTCGAGATTCTTCCGGCCCAATTTTTTTTGCGCGTTGCTCTTAACATCGTCCGTTTCGGCAGCGAAGCCAATCAGGAGTTGACCGGTTTTTTTGTTCAGTGCGACTTCTTTCAAAATGTCAGGCGTGCGTTCAAGCTCCAGGATCATTTCAGCTTCGGACTTCTTAATCTTCTTTGGCGACGATTGCTTTGCCCGGTAGTCTGCAACCGCTGCGGCGGAGATGAAGATCGATGCATCGTCAATTTCGCGGAGCACTGTCGCGCGCATATCCTCCGCCGAAGTTGTCTGGATCACTTCCGCCCCGGACGGCGGCGCGACGGTCACTATGCCGGCTATTATTCGCACTTGAGCGCCGCGTTGTATTGCAGCTCTGGCCAAAGCGAACCCCATCTTGCCTGACGATCGATTTGAGATGAAACGTACGGGATCAATTGGTTCGCGCGTCGCCCCGGCCGTGATCAGAATCCGCTCTTCGATTAGATCCTGTGCAGGTTTTGATCCGTTTGTGCTGAGTCCCTGGTCAGTTTCGCCCAGGATCTCCAGCGCAACTGACACGATTCTTTCTGGATGGCTCAATCGGCCCGGACCAATCGTGCCGCAGGCCATTTCGCCATCATCTGGCTCGATAATGCTTACGCCGTCATTTCGTAGCTTTTGCACGTTCCTTTGGGTTGCGGGATGGCTCCACATTACGCTGTTCATTGCCGGCGCAATCAATATCGGAGCAGTGCATGCCAGGTAGGTTGAGGTAATAAAGTCGTCTGCGATACCGTTGGCCAGTTTGGCCAGGGTGTTCGCAGTCGCGGGTGCGATAACAAAAAGATCGATGGTCTGAGAAAATGTTATGTGCGCGATCGGATCAGGGTTCTCAGCAGAGTAGTCATCAACAATCACGTAGGCGCCCGACAAAGCACGAAAGGTGAGCGGACGGACGAACTCACAAGCATGACGCGTCATGGCCACGCGCACCTCACACCCGGCCCGCTGTAAACCGCGAAGCACTTCTATGCTTTTGTACGCGGCAATACCGCCGGTTACACCAATCGCGACTCTCTTTACCTGGACTTCGCTCATAATGAGATGAAATTGAAATGTAACATCGCTGAATTACACGCGCAACGAAGCGATAGGCGGTCGCCCTTATAATCCGGGCACTGTTTTTACAATACAACTGGTCTTTCGTAACCGACACGCGCTAAAGTATCCCGGTCGGTTGATTCGACGACAAAGGCCAGCTGAATCCGAAAGCCCGAGGACACGTTCGATGTGTAATCTTTCTGGACCCGTCCGTTTCATCCTTTCGATTGTTATTTTGATCGTGCCAAGCAGCTTCGCGTTTGGCCAACAGCCTGCGTCAGAATTTGGGCCCGTTGTCACAGCTTACTTAGGTTATCTAAGTAACGAGCAGGAAGTCGTAGACGATCGAGCGAGTCGCAAGGAAATCACGGCTGGTTATTACCGGCGGAACTCGAATCGAATTCATGCGCTGCGCCAAATGGCGATACGTCTGGTTCGGCAAAGCGGCAACGATTACGTGCCGGAACTGGAAGCAGTAACCGTTGATGAATTCGGTACGATTTTCGAGCATCCGCCGCGCCCGACGGGGCTTCGACCCACCGAAGTTGTTGGCAACAAATTCAGATTCCTGGGCTCAGTGCATAGCAGTGAAACCTTCTATCTGTTTGCGCGACTGGATCCGTATGAGCAAGCCGAGTTGATTCAGCGAAGCGCGAAATCCGCGGCATCGATTGCTGGAGCCAGTAGCAGCCAAAACATGAGCGAGACCAGCACGCGCGCTCGGCGAGTCGTTCCCAAGTGACCTGGCAGGTTAAGACAGCAACACTTTGAGGCTAGAGGCCAGTCTTTTCCGGCGCATTCCTCCAAGATAAAGACACAGAATCTTGACAGCCTTCAGCAAAAAACCTCTTTACACGTCGATACCAGCATGTTATCTTGCCCCGCAAAGCTAGATAATACTGTAGCTTAGCTGTTTCTGGTCAGGGCTTTATAGTTGACATAAGGGTTGTGGTTCGTGTAAAAAGGCAAAGACAAGGGCCTTTTTTGCAGGTACCTGCCACGCTTTCTTTTTGGCCCCGCAGAAGCGAGACTTTCGAGTTGGACGGTGCAGTTGCCGTCAGTTGTGAATGATTTCGCAGCGCGCTTCCACAAATTTTTGTTTACTTCGTATGGGAGGAAATGATGATTAGCAGAACTTGGAGCCGTAAGTCGATTGCGTTCTGTGTCGCAGTTGCCGTTCTTAGCGTTTATTCCATGGTGGCGCTGGCAACGCCGCAGAAAGCGTCAGGCGAGCTTTCGGTTTCTGGTCAAGTAACCGTTAACGGGCAAGCCGCTATCTCGGGCGCGACGATCTTTTCTGACAGCGTTATCGCCACCGCCGCGGGTAGTACAGCAACGATTAGCCTCGGAAAAACGGGCCGCGTTGAGTTGTTTCCGAACTCGTCGGTTAAGTTGAGCTTTGCTGAAGGCAATATCTCAGGTGCACTCGACGCCGGTCGGGTTCAAGTATCAACTCTGGCAGGAAACTCGGCAATCGTTACCGCGAAAGATGGCGCGGCGGTCGCTGATGCGAGTCAGGCGTCGACCTTCATGGTTGATGTCGAATGCGGCAACATGATTGTTGCCTCGCAAGCCGGTCAGGTTGAGTTGCGTGCGGGCGGTAAGGCCAAAGCTGTTGCGGCCGGTACTTCCGAATCAGCGGGAACTCCGCAACCAGGCACGCGTTGTACGAGACTGACGAAACCGGATTCGTTCGGCCACCTAAGCGGCGGTGCCCTTGCTGCGTTGTTGTTGGCAGCCGGTGGTGCTGTGGCGGCGGCAATCTTCGCTACCAACCACGATGATACGCTGAACTTTGGTGGAAGTATCACTGTAATCAGTCCGACCAAATAACCGCAGTCCTGACAGACTGAATGCGCGCAATCGCGTGCATTGGACAATTACATTTGCGGGTCACGCGCGTTGAGCTCGTGACCCGTAAGTCTGTCTGTTACCAATAGAGTTTAGGAAGCAGCGAATGCACATTGCCGTTATCGGCTCTGGGTATGTTGGACTTGTTACCGGAGCATGTTTCGCAGAATTTGGCGTTGATGTTATCTGCGTAGATGTCGCTGCCGATAAGATTGAGCGTCTCACCCGGGGTGATAGCCCCATATACGAACCCGGCCTCGAGCAGCTAATCAAAAAGAATCTTCAGGCAGGTCGGTTGAGTTTCACAACCGACATCGCGTCCGCGATCAAACAATCACTTGTTGTCTTCATAGCAGTTGGCACGCCTCCGCGGGACGACGGCTCTGCTGATCTTTCATTCGTCGAAAGTGCAGCTCGTAGTGTCGCCGAGCATATGGACAGCTATAAGGTCATTGCGACGAAATCGACTGTGCCGGTGGGAACTGGAAAGCAGCTCATGTCAGTCATCAGCCGTCACCAGCAAAGGGCCGTTGAATTCAGTGTGATATCAAATCCGGAATTCCTGCGCGAGGGCGCCGCCATCGGGGACTTCATGAGACCTGATCGCGTGGTAATTGGCGGTAGCGATCCTGAGGCGATCGCGATCATGCGTGATTTGTACCGCCCCCTTTACTTGATCGAGACTCCATTTGTTATTACCTCCCTCGAAGGCGCGGAGTTGATCAAATACGCGGCGAACGCGTTTCTGGCCACAAAAATCTCTTTCATTAACGAGATTGCTAATTTATGCGAACGGGTTGGTTGCGACGTCCACGAGGTGGCCCGCGCCATTGGTATGGATCGTCGCATCGGTGGCAAGTTTCTTCACGCTGGGCCAGGTTTCGGCGGCTCGTGTTTTCCGAAGGATACGTCGGCATTGTCGGCAATTGCGCGTCAGTACTCTTCACCTACTCGCATCGTTGATACGGTAATTGAAGTCAATCGATTGCAGCGGTTGTCGATGATACCTAAGATCGAGAAACTGGTTGGCGGTGAACTCGCAGGAAAGCGCGTGGCAGTTCTCGGCCTGGCGTTTAAGCCCGAAACCGACGACATGCGCGATGCGCCGTCGGTAGATATTGTAAGAGGTCTGATCGCGCGTGGCGCGGTTATAGTTGCGTACGATCCTGCGGCCATGTCGGAAGCGAAAGGAATGTTGCCTGACGTTCAGTTTGCGGCGAATGAATATGAAGCGGCAAACGGCGCCGACGCTTTGGTGTTTGTGACTGAGTGGAATCAGTTCCGCGCTCTCGATATGAAGCGAATCCGACAATCAATGAGAGTTCCAAGGATCGCAGACTTGCGAAATATCTATACGCCCTCGGACATGCGAGAATTGGGGTTTGAATATGTGGGGGTGGGGCGGTAACTCATGTCACTTTCTGGTATTGCGCTGGTTACGGGAGGCGCCGGTTTTATCGGTTCGCACGTTGCTCGGGCCTTAGTTGACCAGGGCCTGCGGGTCAGAATTATTGACAACCTCTCCACTGGCTATCTCGAGAACCTCGAGGAGATCGGCGAGGTTGATTTTGTTAATGCAAGCATCAACGATAACGATGCGCTCAAGCGCGTACTCGAGGATGTTGAGCTAGTATTTCATCAAGCCGCGATTCCGTCAGTACCGCGCTCGGTCGCTCATCCGCTCGAAACTCACGATGCCAGTGTTAACGGCACATTTTCGCTCTTGCTCGCGGCTCGCGATCGCAAAGTGCGACGAGTTGTTTATGCGGCGTCAAGTTCCGTTTACGGTGACCAGGCTGAATCGCCAAAACGCGAAACGATGCGGCCGGATCCTTTGTCCCCGTATGCCGTCGCAAAGCTCGTAGGCGAATACTATTGTCAGGTTTTCACCCGCAGCTACGGTTTAGAGACCGTATCACTGCGATATTTCAATGTGTTCGGACCACGTCAGGATCCAGGTTCGCAATACTCCGGAGTAATCTCCAGATTTATTCTTGCTTTGGAGAGCGGCGAGCAACCTGTCATTTATGGCGATGGCGAGCAGACCCGGGATTTCACCTACATTTCCAACGTGGTTGATGCGAACTTGCGTGCATCCCAAGCGCGCGAAGCCAGTGGCAAGGTCTTCAACGTTGCAAACGGAGAAAGCGTTTCCGTAAACGAAGTCCTTGAGACGCTCAAGAAGTTGACCGGGCGCACAGAAGTAAACGCAGAGTATTTTGAAGCGCGACCAGGCGACGTGCGAGATAGTTTGGCCGATCTCAATGCCGCGAAGTCTGTGCTCGGATACGCTCCAACCGTGGGATTAACAGCAGGTTTAAAGCTGACCCTCGACTGGTGGAAGACGAGTCGGTTCAGCAAAAGCGCAAACAGCGCGTGAAAAAAGTTGTGTGTGTGATCCGGCCGTAATCAGTCCTGAAAGGGAACGATAGATTCCCCCACCGGGGATTTGTATATTCCCGCTTCTCGGCTTTTCGAGGGATTTGTATAGTCCCCTTTGTTCGTCAGGAGTTTTCGTTCAGTTATGACCATAATTCGATAGAAGACTATCCCGAGTTTGCTACCTAAAAGTGAACTGCGGCGTTCGGCACGCTGCGTAGAAAACCTCCGCAAGCGACGTGCCAAGGCCAGCTCGCAAACCATTATTTTAGGCGAGCCAAGGGTCTTTTCACCTGATCCCTACGAATAAAACCCTTACGTACAAGGCTGGAAATGTTTTTACGTTGGAAAGTGTGAAGCTAAGCTGAGACGTAATAAAGTCGTTACCTCGGGGGATTGCTCACGGGCCTCGATGATCCGCTGTTAACCAATTCGGTGTTTACCGCGTTGTTGCACGCCCGTTCGGCCATCTGTTCCCCGTAGTACAAGCCCCTCGGAATCTTCTGTGCTACGTCCGACGTGATATTGACCGGCGGGCAGCGTCTTGCCAGCAACGTAAAAGTTGAAGGGAATCGTCACAGTAAACTGTTTGCCGGCTTGCGCGTGGGCGGAAACAGTTGTGAGCACGCCAAGCACACTCAGCATGATCAGTCTCTTCCAGATTTGAATTTGATCTCCTTTTGAACTTTGCTAGAAGGCCGCGGTGGAAGCCCACCGGAGGACCGCTCTTGTTAAATGGAACTGGTCACAACCAATTGCTTCGCCACGGAGTTGTGTTCCAGGCAACTCGTTCGTCAGCTTTTCCGAGTACGCCGTCCCAATCAGCCTGCTTAGCGCGGCGGCGTTTGTGGATCTACTTGCTTGCAAAGCACCCTAATCCTGCTGTTTCAACTCTCGCGCAAGGCGACGATCGGGTTCACCCTGGCCGCGCGCCGCGCCGGGATGTAGCTCGCCAAAAGTACAACTACCATGAGGATCAACGGCACAGCTATGAACACTTCCGGATCAAGCGGTCTAACTCCGTAGAGCAAACTTGAAATCAGCGGAGCCATGATTCCCGACAAGATCAGGCCGACCCCCACTCCAATGCCGGCCAGCCCCACGCCCCGGCTTACGATCATTTTTCCAATGGTCGATGGCGTGGCTCCCAGCGCCATGCGCACTCCAATCTCGTGCGCCCGCTGACCCACCATGTAGGCCAACAGACCGTATATTCCCACCGACGCCAACAGAAGCGCCACCACGGCCAATACTCCCACCAACTCCGCGGAGAAGCGGCGCGAAGCCAGAGAACCGTCAATGACCTCATTCATCGTACGGACGTTGAAAACCGGAAGATCTGGATCGACTGCCTGTATCTCACGGCGCATGAGCGGCTCCAGGCTGGTGGCAGGCAAAGATGTCCGGACCGTCACGCTTGAACCCAAAGACCTGGATCCTGGAAACTGATAGATCGGTCGGTAGATGTGGGGAGCTCCGGATTGGTCGAGGCCATCACTGTTGATGTCCTTGATCACGCCAACCACGGTGCACCACGGCGGGTTGGCTGCGCCCCCAGTGCTCCTCATGCTCAAACGGCGGCCAATGGGATCGCGGTCCGGCCAGTAGGTACGAGCTGTGCTTTCATCGACGATTGCCACCGGCTGTTTGTTGGTATCATCGTCTTCCGTGAAATAACGTCCGCGTACTAACGAGGCCTGTAATACCTTGAAATACTCAGGAGTCACACTGGTGACTTCAGAAAACAGACCTTTGCCAGATTCGTCCGGACGGTCCTCAATATTGACGGGGCGTCGCCGCGCCAAGTGGGTGACCGGCAGATCGGTGGCCATGGAAGCGAGATCAACTCCCGGAAGAGCAGCCACGCGCCGCACCGCTTCCCGCACAAAGGTGTTGAAAATTTCGGGCTTGGCGTAGCGATCCATGTCAGGATTGTTGGGCACCGGCAGGTAGAGATTGGCAGCGACAATTCTTGATGGATTGAAACCGGGATTTTCCTGCAGCAGTCCCCAGAACGTTCGCAACAGCAATCCCGCTGCCACCATCAGCACCACTGCCAGGGCTAATTGTGAGGCAATCAGCAGACCGCGTAACCGGTTGGTTTTACGACTGGTGCCCGAGCCTCGGGCTCCTTCCCGAATGGCTACTGCAATTTCGGCTTTCGAGGATTGCAGGGCTGGTACCAATCCAAACCCCAGCCCGGCCAGAAGGGAAACCAACAAGGCGAAAGCCAGCACTGTCCAGTCCACCTGCACCTCGGCCAGCCGGGGAATTCGGGCGGGCAGAAACTGTACAAAATGCAAAGCGGCAATTGCGGTCAGGACACCGACCACGCCGGAGACCAGCGAGAGAATCACCGACTCGGTGAGCATCTGACGAATCAAGCGCGAGCGGGTTGCTCCCATGGCCAGCCGCATTGCCATCTCCCGTTGCCTTCCCGAAGCTCGGGCCAGGAGGAGGTTCGCCACGTTGACTGAGGCCAGTAGAATGATCAGCACCACGGCGCCCATCAGCACCAACAGCATGGGCCGGACATTGCCGACGATCGATTCCTGCAAGGGCTCAGCCTCAATCGACCAGTCCGACCCGGCTGGATAGTCGGTGGCATATTCTGCCCGCAGCTGCGCCGCGAAAGCATTTAACCTGGATTGCACCTGCTCCCGGCTGATGCCAGGTTTCAAAAGCCCGATCGCTCCGGGCAACACCCGCCGGCTGCGCTCTGGTTTCGGGAAGGGATCGGCTCTGAATCCTGCCGTGTTCCATATTTCGACATCCGTGGCAACCGTGCTGCCTGGATGGCGGAATCCGGGGGGAAGAACCCCGACAATGGTGTAGGGATCATTGTCGAGTAGCATCTTTCGCCCCAGAACTCCCGGATCTCTGCCAAATCCGCGGGCCCACAGGCTGTCGCTGATCACGATCGCTTCTGCGAACCCCTGCGCTTCGTCACCCGGCCCGAATACACGTCCGATCTGCGCGGAAGTGCCGAGCATGGAAAAATAGTTAGGACTCACCTCCAGTATTTCGAGATGTTGCGGACGGTCTCCGCCGGTCAAGTTTGCAGGGCCACCATTGAGGGCAGTCACCTGGTCAAAGACGCCCGCCCTTGTTCTGAGATCGTCCAGTTCGGGAACGGAAAGCCCAATATCCCGCGCGCCCACTCCGCGATTGCTGGCGACGATCTTCACCAGACGCTCCGGATGGGAAAAAGGAAGCGAACGCAACAGAACCGCATTCACGATGCTAAAAATCGCCGTGTTCGCACCCACGCCCAAGGCCAGGGAAAGCACCGCTACGATGGTAAAACCGGGACTCTTCCAAAGCGCCCGCAGGCCGTACCGCACGTCTTGAAATAATGTGGTCATCAGAATCCCCTCCAACAGGCTCATATGCACGCGCCGTCACTTAATGGAGTTTTTGAAGCCTGGAGACTGCGCCGCAGAGCTTCAACAACATCGAAATCACGATTTGCATCGCGTAATCTGGTAGCGTTTGATCTTCGTGTTCAGAGTGGTGACCTTGAGTCCGAGCATTCGTGCGGCGCGGGTTTGACTGCCATCGGCTTTGTCCAGAGCCGCCCGAATAAGGCCAATTTCATACCGCTTCAATTCATCATCAAGGTTTAGTTTTCCATCGAGGTCGGGTGCGTCCGGCCCCAGCGAGTCCAGCTCGGTTAGCAAAGCGCGCGCCATTGCTCTCAGGTCATCAAGGCGGCTGTGCAGCGTGGGCTCGCGTTGGCGAGGCAAAGCCCGCACGCGTGTCGATAACAAAAGATCTGCCGGGGGAGGAATTATTAACTTACTCATGGTCCACTCCTCAATCGTTCTCAACGCCTTAGGTATCCGAGCAGTCTTACGGAATTATGACTAACCGCGGCTCGATTTGTGATTAGCGGTGCGCCGGTCGCGGCCATCACCCCCACCATCGTGCCGGTCTTGCCAGCCTGGCTTTAAATGACGAAGGCGCGAGTCTGTATCAGCAATAACGTCTTCGGCCCGAACTGCCCGAGCGCATCGGTGGTGCAGATGCGCTCCGCTTCTAATGGCCGTGTGCGTCAACGACTATTTGAATGTTTTCGCCGACAGGTATCATTCGCGTTTGATAGTAGCGTTACTTGCCGCACTGAACGCGCCCGTCGCGTCACGGTTTATCGCCAACCACTGCAACTTTTTCGCGGTTGCCGCCATGCTTGGCGCTTTCCTGTTTAGTCAAACCCTCTTTGCGCGAGCTTGGCAATTCGCGACCGGTGCTTCTTCCCGAGATCCAGACCTCACCGAGAAAATACTGGTCTCCATAACGGCGAAAGACCAGTTTTGACTCTTGCTGGACTTCTTTATTTTGAATTCCTCTGGTCAAGACAAAGAGACCCGTTCGGCCATCTGTGCCGCGTAGTACAAGCCCCTCGGCATCTTCTGTACTACGTCCGATGTGATATTGACCTGCGGGCAGCGTCTTGCCTGCAACATAAAAGTTGAAGGGAATCGTCACGGTGAACTGCTTGCCGGCTTGTGCGTGGGCTGAAACACTTGTGAGCACGCCAAGCACACTCAGCATGATCAGCTTTTTCCAGGTTTGAATTTGCATAACATCTCTCCTATGAACTTTTTCTAGAGGCCGCGGTGGAAGCTCACCGGAGGACCGCATTAGCACTAAGTTGAACTGGTCACGACCAATTGCTTCGCCACGGAGCTTTATAACGGAGAACCGATAATTCCACAAGTTCATTATTATCACGATGATATTGACATCTCCGCACGATTTTGCTATTCATTATGAGGAAGTCTTAAGAGTACTTTAGGAGGTTCCCTTGCTCGATGATTTACGCGCCCTCGTAGAGTTTGCCCAGGCCGGGTCCATAGCCCGTGCAGCCGATCGTCTATTCCGGACGCCCTCTGCTATTACCCGGCAAGTGCAAAGGCTGGAGGCTGCATTGGGTGCCGAGTTGCTCGACCGCTCGGTCAAGCCGCCGCGCCTGAACTCGCTCGGCTCCAGGGTGCTCGAACAAGCGCGGGATCTGTTGCAGCGGACGGAGGTGCTGAAATCTGTTACGTCGAGCGACGCTGAACCTCACGGCCTCTTGCGCATCGGGCTTTCGCATCCCCTGGCCGAGGGGACGCTGATAGGCCCTATTCTGGCGCTGACTGAGAAATACCCCAAGGTCCGATTGCGGCTGATGAGCGAACTTACCAGTGAATTGTTTCGCCGGCTGCTCGCGGGTGAACTTGAAGCTGCGGTCGTGCTTTTGCCCGAAGGTAAAACCGCGCCTCCACCTCTTCTGACGAATATCATCGCCAGCGACCGGATGGAGATCGTTCAGGGCGCCGCAGGCAACGTTGGCGGTGATTGGAAAAGTTTGGGCAGCGCACCCTGGGTGCTCAATCCGCCCGGGTGCCCGCTTCGGGCAAGCCTCATCGATCAAATGGAGCGTGCCGGCTTCACCCCAATGATTGCGGCTGAAATCCACAACATGCATATGCAGCTGGCGTTCGTTCAGTCCGGTTATGGTGTCGGGCTGCTACCCGCTCG
>DASWQK010000503.1:0-1801 GCA_036403735.1 Pyrinomonadaceae bacterium | reverse complement strand
GACGGCAGTCAAATGACCGATCGCCAGCTGCGCGATGAAGTGATGACCCTGTTTCTCGCCGGACATGAGACGACCGCGCTGACGCTTGCCTGGTCGTGGTATCTGCTGGGGATGAATTCTGATATTGAACAAAAGTTCCATGCAGAGCTTGATGAAGTCCTGGGCGCTCGCGACCCGACATTTGCAGACGTGCCGCGGCTGCGGTACACCGAAAAGATCGCAAAGGAATCGATGCGACTTTATCCGCCCGCGTATGGACTGGGCCGCGAAGCGATCGACGATTGCGAGATTGGCGGCTATCGCGTTCCTGCGGGGACGCAGGTCTTCATGTTTCAATGGGTCACGCAGCGCGACCCGCGGTTTTATGATCGGCCTGATGAATTCATACCGGAACGCTGGACCGATCAATTCGCGGAGCAGATGCCCAAGTATGCTTACTTCCCTTTTGGCGGCGGCCCGAGGGCCTGCGTCGGCGCGTCGTTCGCAATGATGGAAATCATCCTGGTGCTGGCGACGATTGGGCAGAAGTTTCGTCTGCAACTTGAATCCGATGACCCGCTGGAGATTTACCCGGCGATGTCTCTGCGGCCGAAGGATGGCGTGAAGATCGTCGTGCGGAGTCGCCAGGAACAAGGATAGAATCAATCTTGAAATCCAAACATAGTTAGCCTTAAGGAGGCCGATAACCAGTCATGACATCAGAGGCGCTGCCGACTTTCAAATATCATCCGGACCCAATCGCGACCGGAAGCGTGGCGGTATCCGACAACGAGTGCGTCTGCTGCCAGCAGGCGCGCGGATATATCTACACCGGACCAGTTTACAGTGAGGACGAGCACGCCGACGATATCTGTCCGTGGTGCATTGCCGACAACAGCGCGCACGCCAACCTCGGCGCTGAGTTCATCGACCCGGTCGGTGTTGGCGGCTACGGCGAGTGGGAGGAGGTTGCTGCTCCTATCTATGAAGAAGTGGCCAGTCGAACCCCCGGATTCACGGGATGGCAGCAGGAAAAATGGTTCACCTGTTGCGCCGATGCCGCTGCCTTTTTGGGACGCGCGGGATACAAAGAGTTGCTGGCCATGGGCGCCGGCGCGATCGAAGCCATCAGAGTCGAATCACAGTTGGACGGCGCCGAATGGGAAGAGTATTTGAAAGGACTCAAGAAGGACGGTGAGCCTACTGCTTATCTGTTCCGGTGCCTGCATTGTCAGAAGATCGGCGGCTATAGCGATTTCAGCTGAGTGGTTAAGGCCAATGACTCTCACCGCTAACCAGCTCTCCGCATCAACACCACGTCGTGAACGTCTGGCGACAATCTGTGCGGCGCTTCCCGAGGTCGCAATTGAACCGCGCGGCGACGGGCACGTCGCGTTTCGCGTGCGCCGGAAAATATTTGCTTACTACCTCTTTGATCATCATGACGATGGCATGATCGCCTTTTGTTGTAAGTCGAGTTTGAGCGAGCAGCGCCGACTGGTTAAAGACGACCCGGATGTTTTCTTTGTGCCCGCGTATCTTGGATCAAAGGGCTGGGTGGCGATTCGTTTGGATCTGGACGAAGTGGATTGGGAGACCGTCTCGGAACTGGCTCGCCGAGCCTATCAGGATGTCGCGCCCAAAAAGCTGGCGGCCGCAATTGAGTGAATGATCGGATGTCGAGATTGTGGCATTCGCAAACTGGCAGTAATATCGCTAATGCTATGGGCCTGGTTAACGGAAACTTTCTTCTGAGGAACCCACGTTTGCCTGAATTAGATCCGGTGGACGTAGAGGTTTTGGTTGATTCAGAAGCTACACA
>DASWQK010000502.1:0-4906 GCA_036403735.1 Pyrinomonadaceae bacterium | reverse complement strand
ACCGATCAGATTGAAGCCATCGGCGTTGATAGGACCAGGCGCGAAGCCGCAGACTCTGATCTGTTAATTGTGGTCATCGATGGATCAGAATCTTTGACTGAAGAAGACCACCAGGTTTTATCGGAAGCGGTCAATCGACGTTACATAATCGCGCTAAACAAAAATGACCTGGTCGGCTTTTCAGCCACGCGAATCACAGACGATCCGTCATCGATCGTTTCAGTGTCTGCTAAGAGTGCCGCCGGACTCGACAGGTTGCGAGCTGCTATACTTGAACCCTTTACGAACGGCAATGCGAACGGTGAAGGTTTGCTGATCACGAATGCTCGTCATCATGATTTGCTGACGCGAACCATAGACGCAATTCGCTCTTCCGAAAATCTGCTGCTCGATCATGCGAGCGAGGAAATAATCCTGGTTGGCCTTCTGAACGCATTGCGATATCTTGGTGAGGTAACCGGCGAGACGACTTCCGATGAGATACTTGGGAAAATCTTTTCCACTTTCTGTATTGGAAAATAAAATCTTTAGTGACGGACGAACTTTATGGTCTTCGATGAATTTTTTGATGTAGTCGTGATCGGCGGCGGCCACGCGGGATGTGAAGCTGCTTCTGCCGCGGCTCGTCTCGGCGCTAATACTGCTCTCGTAACGCTCAACCTGGATCTCATAGGGCAGATGTCTTGCAATCCAGCCATCGGCGGTATTGGTAAGGGCCACCTGGTTAGAGAGATTGATGCGCTCGGTGGGATTATGGGCCGCGTAATCGATCGGACCGGGATTCAATTTCGCTTGCTCAACCGATCTCGCGGACCTGCGGTTCGCGCACCTCGAGCCCAGGCCGACCGTACGCTCTATCGTCTGGAGATGCGTCGCACCTTGGAAGCGACGCCAAACCTCAGCTTGCGCCAGGGCGTCGTTACTAACTTAATCATTGAGAACAAGCGCGCGGTCGGAATCGAGTTGCAGGACACACGCCGCATCGGCGCCAAGTCGATCGTCATCGCCACCGGCACTTTTCTCAACGGTCGCATACATACGGGCCGGCGCACCTATTCGGGAGGACGAACCGGTGAACCTGCCTCTATCGAATTTGCTGAAGCGCTAAAACAACTGGGCCTTCGCGTTGGACGCCTGAAGACTGGCACTCCACCGCGCCTGGACGGCCGCACGATCGATTGGAACTCTTTTGAGCGACAGCCGCCTGATGAACTACCAGTCCCGTTCTCTTTTTCAACTGATGAAATCACCCAAGAGCAGATGGACTGTCACATCGGCTTCACGAATGAAAGGGTGCATGAGGCGGTCAGGCGCAACCTGCACGAGTCGCCGCTTTACTCCGGGCAAATTACCAGCGTCGGCCCTCGCTATTGCCCATCGATCGAAGACAAGGTGGTTAAGTTTCCCGATAAGAACCGTCACCAACTCTTCATCGAGCCCGAGGGATACAACACGAATGAAGTGTATTTAAACGGGTTTTCAACTTCGCTTCCGGCACAGTTACAACAAGAACTGATCACCCTAATCCCAGGCTTCGAAGAGACCGAGATAATTCGGCCCGGCTACGCGATCGAATACGACTTCGTCGATCCAAAAGAACTTACTCCGTTCCTGGAGACGGCTGAAATCAGAGGATTGTTCCTGGCAGGCCAGATCAATGGAACCACTGGATACGAAGAAGCGGCGTGTCAGGGATTGATCGCCGGCATCAATGCAGGACTATCCTCAATGGCCCGACCGCTGTTTCGGCTCGATCGGAGCGAAGCCTATATTGGGGTACTGATTGACGATCTCATAACTAACGGCGTTGACGAACCTTATCGAATGTTTACGTCGCGTTCTGAGTATCGTCTACTCCTCAGGCACGACAATGCCGACAATCGTCTCGAGCCGTACGGACGGAGCCTGGGATTGGTAGGAGACGCTGAGTGGGATCGCCTATTCAAACGGAGGGCAAGGTTGGCGGCCGTCCGGCAGTTGCTTAAGGAACACAAGATTCGTCGTCAGGACGAGTCCTATGTGCACCTAACAGCATTGACGGGGCAAGACTTGGGAGATTCATTATCGCTTGCTCAGTTGGCGCTGCGGCCGGGGGTAACGCCTCAGACCGTCTCCAGCATATTGTCCGATGCACATGCTGACGTGACCCTTACCGACCTGGAGACCGCCTTGGCAGACCACCTATACTCAGGATATCTGGAAACGCAGACCAGCACTATTCGTCGACTGCATCAGCACGATTCTCTGAGAGTTCCAATTGATTTCACCTTCACTCAAGTCGGAGGCCTATCCCACGAGATCGTGGAGCGGCTGGAGCGCGCCCAGCCAAGAACCTTTGGGCAAGCCAGAAAAATACCCGGCATGACACCGGCTGCTTTGTCGAATCTGCTCGTGCATCTAACAGCAGCCGCCCCCACGGTCTAGACGTTTCACGTGAAACATCTCCTGCGGGGGAACCACACAATCCAGTAGCACCCCTTTCCCGATTGTGCTACTGTGCGTCTCTGCAAAGATGGGAAGAACGATAGCCATCGCTAATCAGAAGGGCGGTGTCGGCAAAACGACTACCGCAGTCAATCTCGCCGCCGCGCTCGCACAACTCAACCATTCAGTTCTGCTGATAGATGTCGATCCCCAGGCGAACGCAACTTCGGGTGTCGGCATTGACCGAATTTCAGGACGTAAGACCACTTACCACGCTCTGCTTTTGCAACAACCACTGGCGACCATCAAGACTCCGTCTCGGTTCGGTTTTGATATCGTGCCTTCCGACCGCAATCTCGCGGGGGCAGAAGTCGAACTAATAGAGGTCGCTGATCGAGACGTGGTGCTGAGAAACGCCATCGCCCCCATCAAGGACTCTTACGAATTCATCTTACTTGATTGTCCGCCCGCTCTAAATCTACTGACTCTCAATGCCCTGGCGGCAGCCGACTCGCTTTTAGTTCCGGTGCAGTGCGAGTACTACGCGTTGGAGGGAGTCTCGGAGCTTTTCAATACGCTAGCGCGCCTGCGCCGAGCGGTGAATCCCCAACTAAAAATCGAGGGTCTCTTGCTCACGATGTATGACGAACGAACCAACCTGGCCCCGGCGGTTGCGGCGGATCTCAGGAGCTTCTATAGCGGTTTAGTGTTCAAGACTACTATCCCACGCAACGTCCGACTAGCCGAGGCCCCGAGCTACGGAAAACCTATTGGCTACTACGACGCGAAGTCGCGCGGCGCCGAAGCGTACTTACAACTTGCAGAGGAGGTTCTGGCAAATGACCAAGCGACCATTGGGTCGGGGACTGAGCGCGCTGATCTCAACAGATCCGTCGCGGGCGGACAGTGACGAGATCCGCGAAATCCAAATTGATCTCATTCAACCCGGCCGACAGCAACCGCGCACAACGTTCGATCAGGCGAAGCTCGAAGAATTGGCGCAGTCGATTCGAACCACCGGTATTATTCAGCCGCTACTAGTACGACCATCCGGCGGTCTCTTCGAATTAGTCGCCGGCGAGCGCCGGTGGCGTGCTGCCCAGCTTGCCGGTCTTGCTCGTGTACCGGCAATCGTTCGCGATATTGCGGATGACAATCTACTTGAGCTGGCGTTGATTGAGAACATTCAGCGCGAGGAGCTCAACCCCGTCGAAGAAGCAAATGCCTACAAACGCCTTATTGAATCGTTGGGCTTAACGCAAGATGAGGTCGCACGCCGAGTGGGCCGCGACAGAACATTCGTGACCAACTACCTGCGCGTGCTTAAACTTCCGACGGACATTCAAGCCTTACTCGAACAAGACAAGCTTACCTTCGGACATGCCCGCGCTCTCTTGAGCGTGCAGGATCCCGTCGGCCAGCGCCGGCTCGCTCAGAAAATCGTCAAACACAACTGGTCAGTACGCGAAACGGAGCGCCGGGTGCGACATCTGAGCAACGCGACTGACCGGCACCCGAGTCAGGCCGTGCCGGAACACGCTGATCCGAATGTTAGGGCCGCCGAAGTCAAACTCCGAAGAGCTCTGTCGACCCAGGTAAGAATCCATCAAGGGAAGAAGGGCGTGCCCGGCAAGCTAGAGATCGAGTTTTATGACCTGGCTGACTTGGATCGCATCTTCAACCTGATCGTTCGCGACTCAGCTTCGCAAGCTGCTCACCCTACAGCCTAATCGTAAAGGACGTTCTGCTCATTTATACAATCTAGGTCGACAGGGTCGCTGGGTTTTGGCCTCTTGGTAACTTCAACGCCAGCTGACCACCCGATGAGAAGGGCGTCATCCGATTTCTTCCTGTTTTTTCTTGCCGCAAGCGAATTCGTTGTGTTAGCGTCTGGCTTCTGCTGAAAAAGAAAGCCGCAGACGTACCGTCCTGCTCACTGTTTTACTTCGTACGCTGCATTATTTCCGCTATGTTGAATTTTGATAACGCCCCTGCTAGTCGCATTCTGTTCGATTCATTGGAACGGAAGCTACCGAAGCAGACTTTCGAGACTTGGTTTCGACCTCTGAGCGTGCGCAGCTCTTCCTCTGATCGGGTGCTCACGTTTGCCGCTCCTAATGCAGTCGTTAAGGATTGGATTCTCGCGCACTATGCCGATGTGATCCGGGATTGTTTAGGCGAGTCGGCGTTGAATGAATACAAGGTTGAGTGGACGTTGCCTTCTGAATCGAAGGAGGCGGCCGGTCCGGCGCGCTCGCAGCAGCAGAGTTCGCCTCCAGGTGTTAGCCCGGGACGATACCCGCCTGAAGAGGGGGAAGCGATTCGCTTCGTTGACACGGCGCCATCGCCACTAAATGAAAAATACACTTTTCAGAATTTCGTGGTTGCATCGTGCAACCGATTTGCTCACGCCGCGACCAAAGCTGTGGCTGACTTGCCGGGCCAAACATACAACCCGCTTTATCTTTATGGTGGTGTCGGC
>DASWQK010000501.1:0-4650 GCA_036403735.1 Pyrinomonadaceae bacterium | reverse complement strand
GCGCGGCGCTGGGCATCACAGAAGACTCGGACGCCGTCGCGATTGTGGTGTCAGAAGAAACTGGCCTGGTGTCGTTCGTGTGGCGCGGACGAATCAAGCGCGCGCTCGATGCGATACGGTTGCGCGCCGCGATTTACAAAGAGATTGAAGGTCCACCGGCGGCCAGAAAAGCGATGATCGATCCGCACGCGACTGAATCAGCCGAAGTGGAAGGTATGACGTAGAGCGTGATGACTTCAACGTCAAACAAATCATCGAGGAGCATTCCAGAATGGCTCAGGCAAATCTTCATGGAAGATTGGAGCCTGAAACTTTTGGCGCTCACGATTACTTTGGCACTTTGGTTTTTCGTGTCGGCTCATCAATCCGAACGCGAAGTAGTGGTCGAGCCGCAGGTCGAAGGAAAGCCCGCACCAACTTTTGAAGTGAAGGAAATTGTGATTACCCCGAGCAAGGTTAAGGTGCAAGGCCGCGCCGACCGGCTAAACACAATTGAAAAAGTGACCCTGCCGATTTCAGTTGACGGCCGTCGCGAAAGTTTTGACATGCCGCACATCAAACTGCCGATGTCTGATCCTAACGTCGAGCCACTCAACACAGTCAATGTTCATGTGACGATCATGGCGGCCTCAAATTCAACAACCAAACCATCGAACACAAATTGAAGCCGAAGACTCCAGCGAAACTTTTCGGCACCGACGGAATTCGCGGGAAGGCCAGCGATTTCCCACTCGATCCGGTAACGGTACGGGTGATAGGTGCTTCATTGGCCCAGCACCTGGCTGAGCGCAGCGATGGAAGAACTCCTCGCATAGTCATCGGCCGCGACACACGCGAATCGGGGGCGTCAATCGAGGCGGCGTTGGCCATGGGCGCCAGATCGGCGGGAGCAACCGTGGACTCTGCAGGCGTGATTACCACTCCGGGCGTTGCGTTCCTCGCGCGCTCGTTACCGGCCGATGCCGGCGTGGTGATAAGCGCGTCGCACAATCCTTATGAAGATAACGGGATAAAGATTTTCACTCCGTCGGGGAGCAAACTTGATGATGGGACTGAGAGAAAGATTGAGGCGGATATCGCAGACGGTCGGTTTGAAAATCTCCCGATAGCCGACGCTCCAGCATCGGAATCTGAGCCGCACGCGGAAGAGTTGCGCGAACTCTATCTCACCTATCTTCGACATGACGTTGCTCGGGAAGTAGATCTTCATGGTTTGAAGATAGTGGTCGATTGCGCTAATGGCGCGGCGTCACAGTTCGCCCCGCGGTTATTCGATGATCTGCGCGCAGATGTGACCGCAATTAACAACCAACCGGACGGACACAATATCAATTTCAACTGCGGCTCGTTACATATAGAAGGATTGCAACAGCGCGTCCTCAAAGATGGCGCGGATTTGGGTGTCGCGCTTGACGGTGATGCTGACCGCGCGCTGTTTGTTGATGCTGACGGCAGCTTTGTCGACGGCGACTCGACGATGTGGGTGCTCGCGAACTACATGCATTCGCGTGGCCAATTAGACCAGGACGTGGTTGTTTCCACCGTCATGACCAATCTCGGGTTAGAGGTGGCGCTGCGCGCACACGGAATCAAATTAGTCAGAACCGACGTGGGAGATAAATACGTTCTGGATGAACTGCTGCGTTTGAAAGCCGCTCTGGGTGGTGAACAGTCTGGTCACATCATTTTCCCGAAGATTAGTCTTGCCGGCGATGGACTAACCACAGCAATAAATCTCGTCCGAGTTATGCGGACAGAAGAAAAGCCACTCGCACGATTGACGCAGGGCTTTGCTCGCTTTCCCCAGGTCCTGGTGAATGTGAGAGTACGCGAGAAAATCCCTTTCGACAGTTTGCCCGCCGTTCAAGAACGAGCGCGCGAGATCGAACGATCGATGGGTGACCGCGGCCGCCTGCTGCTGCGCTACTCCGGGACGGAACCCCTGGCTCGCGTAATGATCGAGGGTGAAGACGAAGCAAAAGTGCAGGCAGCGGCCAGCAGTCTTGCCGCGCTAATCAAAGCCGAAATTGGCGCCAATAGGGTTACTTGATCGAGGCTGCTGGATAAGATCTTCATTATCGAGAAAATCTTACAGGCCTTGCCGTGCAATAACTTCACGCAGGGCTTTTAGGCACATTGCAGAGAGGGCAATAATATAGGAATTTGGCTCGTTTCTCTTGCAAAAAATCTTCTATTGCGCGGCATAAAGGTTGCGATGTATATTGTGGGGCAAGAGAGACGGTTGGTGGATCCTCCGTCTCAAGTGGTTGCTGGGGTGAGGACAGTAACCACGCAAATGGATGAGCGCTGCGACGCCCACGTTGCAGCGCTCATTCCGTTTTGTAGCGCAAGCTGCTAGCTCGCGTTGCGGTCCAAAGATTCCAACGGCAGTTTGACTCCAAGACACAATTCGCGTAGATAGATGCGGTTTTATGGCATCTTCTGCGATCAACTCTGCGACGAAGTTTCTCGTCTTTATTGCGCTGCTTTCTTTGTTCTCGTCGGCGGGTTGCCGCCGCAGCCGAACTGCAAATTCAAACAGCTCCGCTTCTACAACCGGTTCGAGCGTCGGCGACCCTGAAGAGGCGAAACGCCAGGCGCAGTTACTGCTCGATAAGGGCAAAGAGCTCGCCGATCCCGATCACAATCAGGACGAGCAGGCGGTTCAGGCTTTTCAAGAGGCAATTCGGCTCCAGCCGGATCTCGCTGAAGCGCACCTTAGATTAGGGATGGCCTACACCGCCCTCGATAAAAAAACAGAGGCCGACGACGAGTATAAGAAGGCGATCGAACTTCTTAAGAAAGTAGCTCAGTCGGATCAAAAAAATGCCGACACCTTTTTCTATTTGGGAGAGGCCCATACATTTCTGCATCAGGATGAGGAAGCCGCGCGGGCTTATCGCCAGGCAACAAAGCTGAAGGGTGACGACGAAGAAGCGTTTTATCAGTTAGGCATGGCGGAAACGCGTCTGGCGAACTATCCAGAGGCGACTGCAGCGTTTCAGAAAGCCCTGGAAATCGATCCGGACGACTATCGCGCCAGTGACGCGATCGAGAATGCAAAGGAAGGAACGCAACGAATTAAGGAAGGCAAGAAGCACGCGGAAGATATGCTAAAGAAGCAAGCGAATGCGAACGGGAATCTAAATATGAATTCAAATAGCGGCGCGAAACCCGGTCCCAGGCGCTCGCCTGGCAAACCGTGGTGAGTTACTATGATGGACTAATACTGAGACGCGCTGATGGCTACTTACACACCACCCCCCTATTTCCCGCAGAGTTCGCTGTCACCGCCTGATGAACATCGCTATCGTAAATTCAAGCTGATGATCGCGGGCGGGATAGTCCTGCTACTGGCAATCATCGGTGGCGCAATCACGGGAATCATTTTTCTGATCAAGTGGCTGGCGCGATAGTTATCTCTTCGGCTCTGCGCTTGACATGAAAACTGCTGACCCTTATAGTTTCTCGTTTCGGACTACTGTGTCAGAGTCCTCTAGTGCAACGCTATAACTGGTTCTGTCGGTGCGGAGGCGTTGCCCGGTTCGATGTTGCGACATCAACCGTTGAAATATTGTGGCGTAGCAACTCGCGTCAATGATGACGCAAGTCGCAGAGGCGAACCACTCGCTCATGTGACGCCACAGAAAAGCTTCGGCTAATTTTGGGCTAATTGGGAAGCCAAATCCGCGCCCGCCTTAAAGCGAAATCAGAACGTCCCTATAAGAAAATTGGAAGCAGGGCAGTTTGTCTGCGCTGACTGCCGGACAAGTTCCGGAAAGAGGCAGGCCAGGGCCCTTTTTGCGCTTGAAGCGCGGTAGTTGGTCCATAGCGACCGGGTCAAAGAAGAAGACGATGCCGACGATTAATCAGTTAGTTCGCAAGGGCCGCCAGCGGGTCAAGTACAAGACAGCCAGTCCGGCGCTGCAAAGCTCGCCGCAAAAGCGCGGGGTTTGCACTCGCGTCTACACACAGACGCCGAAGAAGCCGAATTCCGCTCTCCGAAAAGTCGCCCGCGTCCGTTTGACGAACGGCATTGAAGTGACGACTTATATCCCCGGCGTTGGTCATAACTTGCAGGAGCACTCGATCGTCTTGATTCGCGGAGGGCGCGTTAAGGATTTGCCCGGCGTCCGCTATCACGTGATTCGGGGGACGTTGGACTCGGTCGGAGTCGGTGATCGCAAAAAGAGCCGTTCAAAGTATGGCGCCAAACGTCCGAAGGGAGGCGCGAAGTAATTTATGCCGAGACGGAGAGTTGCAGAGCGGCGCGCGGTATTACCGGATCCTGTCTACAACAGCCCGCTGGTGACGAAATTCATCAACGGAATCATGTGGGGCGGGAAGCGTTCAAAGGCGGAAAAGACTTTCTACGATGCCCTGAGACAGGTGGGCGACAAGGCCGGTGATGAACCTTTGAAGGTTTTCAAGCGCGCGATTGAGAATGTTCGGCCGACTGTCGAAGTGAAATCGAGACGCGTAGGAGGATCCACCTACCAGGTTCCGGTCGAAGTTCATCAGGAACGCCGCGGCGCACTGGCGATTCGTTGGATTGTTCTCTATGCCCGAGGACGTGGCGAGAAAACAATGACCGATCGGCTGGCGGCAGAATTACTGGACGCGGCGAACAATCGCGGCAATGCCGTAAAG
>DASWQK010000500.1:0-6672 GCA_036403735.1 Pyrinomonadaceae bacterium | reverse complement strand
TTTCATTCACACCCGGCTTCAGCCGGGTGATCGGGAATGTCAATAGAACTGGAAACCGTTTAAACGGTTTCCAGACCTTCGCTTGGACGCAGTTCACCTGGCTAAAGCCAGGTGTGAATTAGACCCGATCGCGCAAAGCAGTAAATCAGTGTTCATCCGTAGCTGTTTCTGACTCGCCTCTTGATCATCGATGCATATCTGGATCGATCTGGCCAACTCTCCGCATGTGCCTTTCTTTCACGCACTGATTCCTGAATTTACTGTGCGTGGACACACCGTCGAACTCAGTGCGCGCGACTTTGCCCAGACTGTTGAGCTCGCCACCAAAGCGGGAATGATGGCGCACGTGATCGGCGGCCACGGCGGCGGATCGATTACGGGAAAGGCCGGCAACCTGGTGGGACGCGCGGCGGCCCTGCGCAAATGGGCGCGCGATCGTGGATTCGATCTGGCAGTCAGTCACAACTCGTACGCGCAAATCGCGGCGGCTGCGGCGCTCGGGATCAAATCGGTAACGCTGATGGACTACGAGCATCAGCCGGCAAACCACCTCGCGTTTCGGCTGGCCTCGAAAGTGATCGTGCCGCGCGCATTTCCGGCCGCCGAATTGCGCAAGTACGGCGCCTCAACGCGAAAAGTAAAGCGATACCAGGGGACCAAGGAAGATGTTTATCTGGCCGGCTTTGTTCCCGATCCCGCTTTCGGCGAAACGTTGCGCAAACTGAATATTGCGAGCGATGATGTGCTGGTCGTAGCCCGACCGCCGGCTCGCGAAGCGCTATATCATCGCTTCGAAAACGAATTATTCGATGAGTTGATGGCGCGCCTGAATTCTTTTGAGGGAACCAGGATCATTTTGATTCCGCGATCTGACGCACAGCGCGCTGGCTACCAGGCGCGAAACTTTGCCAACGTGATCATGCCGCGCGAGGCCCTCGATGGCGCAAACCTAATCGCTGCGGCCGACCTGGTATTGAGCGCCGGCGGCACAATGAATCGTGAAGCAGCGGCGCTGGGAGTGCCGGCCATTAGCGTTTATGCGGGACGCTGGGCCGCCATCGATGAACAACTCATTAGCGAAGGGCGTCTGCGACGGCTCAGTTCGCGCGAAGAGATTGAAGGATTGAGCATAGCGAAGAAGTCAGGGCTGAATGCTCGCGATGCGACGAGTGTGCGTGAAGAGGTAGTCAGGTTGATATTAGAATAACGAATGAAAGCTGAAACGTTCGTCAAAGATTTCACTACCGCCAGTGCCGTGCGCGTGCCCGCGCGCGCGCCACGTTGGTTTGTGCCCCTGGTGAAATTGGCGCTGGTCTTGAGCGATGCAACGCTGACCTTCCTCTGTTTTGTCGGCGCGTTCTATGTGCGCCACTATCAATCAATCATTCACCGCGCGGCCAGCGGCTCGCTCAGCTGGAGTCGCGACTTTGCACCTTACGTCGTGCTGCTCCCGCTGATCATTCCCATTCGTTTACTCCTGCTTCGTTATTACGATCTCTATCGAGTGCGCGGTGAATTTTCATTTGTCGATGACGTGGCCAGTGTCTTTAAGGCGATCGCGATCAGTTCGCTGCTGATCGTCGCGGCGACTTTTATGTATCGCGGCGGCGTGGAATTTCGAACGTTCTCTTATTCGCGCGGAATCTTTCTTTTGGATTTTCTGTTTGTGTTTGTCGGCGTTAGCGTAGTGCGCATGATTTTGCGCACCGGGCAGATCTTAGTACGACGCCGCGGCATCAATTTGATCCCGACCTTGATCGTCGGTCGCGGCGCTGAAGCGGTCGTTTGCATCCGCGAAATGCGCGCCCGCCCGGAGCTGGGCTATCGCGTGATTGGCATTATCGATAATGGACCAATGGGCATCGTCCCGGGGTCCAGTTTCGAGGGTGTTCCCATCGTCGGCAATCTTGAAAATCTTCCGCAGGCCATTCGTGAATCGAGGGCCAACGAAGTCATCATTTCCGATCCGAACGTTCCCGGCGAGAAGCTCTTTGACGTGATGATTCAAACCGGCCGCCGCCGCGGCGTTGAATTTCGCATCGCTCCGACGTTGCTGAATTGCCTGCCCAGCAAAACCGAGATCGATCAGGTTGGCTCGCTGCCGATGGTCACGCTGTTTCGCTCGCCGCTATCGAGCGGCGCGCGGATTGTAAAGCGAGCTTCGGATCTCTTCATTGCCGTGCTCGCGCTCACGTTGCTGTCTCCGCTGTGGCTGCTGATCGCCTTGCTGATCAAACTCGATTCGCGCGGTCCGGTTTTCTACAAACAGGAGCGCGTCGGCATGGATGGCCGCGTTTTTCTTTTCTACAAGTTTCGATCGATGCAGGTTGGCTCTGACGACACACCGCACCGTGAATATCAGCGCGCCTACATCAACGGGCGTCCCGATTCGAATTTAGGAGATGACGAGCGTCCGGTGTTTAAGCTTCGGACTGACGACCGCATCACGCGCGTCGGCAGGCTTTTGCGCAAGACGAGCCTCGATGAATTGCCGCAGCTCTTCAACGTAGTACGCGGTGACATGAGCATCGTTGGACCGCGCCCGCCCATTCCGTACGAAGTCGAGAATTATCAACTCTGGCATCGCAAACGGCTGGACATGAAGCCGGGCATCACCGGATTGTGGCAAGTGTCAGGACGCAATCGTCTGCCGTTCGATGAGATGGTGCGGATGGATCTTTACTATATTGAAAACTGGTCGTTGGTGCTGGATATCAAGATTATTTTGCAGACGTTGCCGGTGATGTGGCGCGGCGAGGATGCGTATTGATTGGGTTTTTTTGAGAAGGATATACTTCTCGGATGAAGACGGCTGTATCCATTCCGGATGATGTTTTTCGCAAAGCCGACTATCTGGTGCGGCGCATGAAAAAGTCTCGCAGTGAATTATTTAGCAACGCTTTGTCTGAATACCTCGCCAGCTACGGCCCCGACAAGGTAACGAACGCCATGGATGAAGTATGCGAGGACATCGGAGCTGAAGAGAACACCTTCGCAGCAGCGGCGGCGCGCCGGGTTTTGAAAAACGCCGAATGGTAATTTCTCAGGACGATGTGAAGCTATGAGTTCAGACACCAAACGCGAAATGCTGCGGCACACGGTCGCGACGCTCGCTTATCGTGGCGCTAAAGCCGTGCGCGCGGCTGACGATTCGTTCGCATTGTTCAAAGCGTCCGAGACGACCCGCACACCGGCGCAAATTCTTGCGCACATCGGTGATTTGCTCGACTGGGCGCTGTCGATCGCCGAAGGCAACGAGACCTGGAATAACTCTGAACCGCTTGTCTGGAACGAAGAGATCGATCGCTTTCATGCTGCGCTTAAGAGTTTCGATGATTACCTTGCCTCGGACTCCGAGCTGTCAGCTAGTTGTGAACGGCTCTTTCAAGGGCCGATTGCTGATGCCTTAACGCACGTCGGACAAATCGCCATGCTGCGACGCGTTGCCGGAGAACCGATGAAGGGTGAGAACTATTCGCGCGCGAAGATTGCAGCGGGTCATGTTGGCGCCGATCAGGAAACGCCCAAGCGTGAGTTCGATTGATCGCTTGACCATTGCCGATTTGCCTCTCAAGCGTTAGCATCTCAGCCGATCAAAGCGTCCGAATCAACTGCTCTCTAAAGCAAGGAGTGTGTTATGCGCGCAACCAGGATGATCGCCATTGGCGTGATGATTCTTCTTTCGACGGGAATGACCATGGGACAGGAACAGGAATCACCGGAGGTTACCAATAAGACCATGCGGCCCGTGGTGCGCGGCCAGCATTTTGCGGTCGCCGCCATGAAGGCGGAAGCCACGCGCGCCGCCGAACGCGTCCTGGAAAAAGGCGGGAACGCCTTCGATGCGATCGTCGCCGGCCAGGCCGTGCTAGGGCTGGTCGATGGTGCGATGAACGGCATCGGAGCTGACGCGACACTGCTGGTCTATGACGCGAAAGAAAAGAAGGTCTATTCGATCAATGCTGAAGGCACGGCCCCAAAGCTGGCGACGATTGAATGGTACAAAGAGCATAACGGCGGCAAGCTGCCGGTCAACGATTCGTTGCTTTCGGGAACTGTTCCGGGCTGTATCGATGCCTGGTACATCCTGCTCGATCGTTGGGGCACGATGAATTTTGCGCAGGTGCTTTCGGAAGCGATCGACCTGGCTGACAACGGATTTCCGGCGGGCGATTCATTCGCGCGCGCGGCGGCGACCACGCAAAAGATTCGCAAATATCCAACCAGCGCGAAGGTTTATCTGCCGAACGGGCGTGCGCCGCAAGCCGGCGAGATCTTTCGCAATCCTGATCTCGCGCGCACTCTCCGGCGATTGGTCGAAGCTGAAACACAGAACAAAGGCAAAGGACGTCATGAAGTTTTGAAGGCCGCTCGCGATCGTTTTTATAAAGGCGATATCGCGCACGAGATGGCCAGGTTTTCCGAAGATAACGGCGGGCTGTTCCGCTATGAAGATTTTGCGAACTACACGGCGAAAATTGAAGACCCGGTGTCGATCGACTATCGCGGTTTTCAGGTTTACAAGAACGCCTCGGCGACTCAGGGCCCGGCCGAACTGTTTGCGCTGCGAATCCTTGAAGGCTATGACCTGAAAGCGATGGGCCATAACAGCGCCGACTACATTCACACCAGCGTTGAAGCGACAAAGCTGGCGATGGCCGATCGCGAGAAGTATCTCGGCGATACGGATTTCATCAAGATTCCTTTCGCCGGTTTGCTTTCGAAAGAATATGCGG
Organism: Pyrinomonadaceae bacterium; assembly: GCA_036403735.1. Lineage (GTDB taxonomy): Bacteria > Acidobacteriota > Blastocatellia > Pyrinomonadales > Pyrinomonadaceae > UBA11740. Next base: position 1,936 of record DASWQK010000500.1, on the reverse strand, counting down.
CCGAACGGCGCGCGATGATCGATAAGAGCACGGCTTCGCTGGCGTTTCGACCGGGCACGGCTGAAAAATTTACCAGCGATGCGACGCCACTTTATCGTCCAGTCAAGATCACCACCAGCGATTTCGCCGATCACGACGGCGACACCAGTTACATCGCGGTCATCGACAGCGCGCGCAACATGATCAGTTTCACGCCCAGCTTGCACAGCGCTTTCGGCACCGGTGTCGTCATGGGTAATCTGGGTTTCATTTTTAATTGTCGCGGTGATTACTACTCGCTGGAGGCCGGCGAAGCGAATGCGCTCGTGCCAGGTAAACGTCCGCGCAGCACTCTGCAAAGCACCCTCGTAATGAAAGACGGACAACCGTTCATGGTGCTCGGCACGCCCGGCGCGGATCAGCAAGTGCTGCTGACGATGCAGACACTACTGAACATGATCGAGTTCGGTATGAATGTGCAGCAGGCGATCGAATCACCCAAATGGCTGACGCGTGCGTTTCCGGCTTCGCCTTTTCCGCACACGATGTATCCCGGCGATCTATCGGTCGAGTCTCGCATTCCTGAAGATGTGCGCAAGCAACTGCTCGCGCGCGGCCACAAACTGCATGTGACCGGGGCCTGGTCGGACGGGTCGCTGGCCGGGATTGTGATCGATCCGAAAACAGGCGTGCTCAACGCCGGCACTGATCCGCGAACTGAAGCCTACGCCTGGGCCTGGTGAGTGGCACTATCATTGCAACGACACGGATTTGGGGTGTATTTGTACGCTCTTGAGACAACGGACGCCTGAGGTCAGGCATCGTTAGCTTAGGATCCGATTGTGAACTCTCCTGGCTCAAATTAACGTAAAACACTTTGGAGGCAAGGCAAGATGAAGACAAGGCTAGCTAAGATTTCTCAATTCGCTGTTCTCTCTCTCCTGCTGATTGGAATTGGTATCGCTTCCAGCTCCAGCGCTGCCGCGCAGCGCAATCGCTGGGACGGATATCCGAACTGGGGTGGTTCATATCGACTTCGCGAAACAGCTCTCAACGCCGGATTCAACGAAGGCACAAAAGAGGGCCGCAACGATCGCGCGCGCAATCGTTATCGTAACTACACCGAATTCGGTGCGTACAATGACGCGACACATGACTATAGTTCGGGCTTAGGCGATCGGGGACTTTACCGGCGCTATTACCAGCTGGCGTTCGGGCGCGGCTACGACACTGAGAACCCGAACAACTACAACAACCGTAACGATCGCAATGATCGCAACGGCCAGGACAATCGCGACCGTAATCGAGACCGCGATAATAATAATAATCGCCGCGGACGTGATTGGAATCGTTATGGCCAGTTCGGCGGCTCGTATCAATTGCGGCAGACCGCTCTGAATGCCGGTTACAACGCCGGCAACAAGTACGGCCATGACGACGCCCGCCGCGGACGCCGTCGAAATTACAACGACTTCAGCGAGTACCGTAACGCGACGACTGACTACAGCTCGAAGCTCGGCGATCGAGAACTGTACCGGCGCTACTATCGCGAAGGTTTCGAGAATGGATACGCGGATGGCTATAACGGGTATTGATAGTCCCGGCCAATCCATTGATGATGATGAGCCCGATCGCAAGGTCGGGCTCATTTTGTTTTCTCTTTACCTTCGATTTGGCAGACCGGTCAAGGTAAGATGCATGAGCGATGAGTCCTTCAACGAACCTGAGCCAGAGTCAAGTTGATCGGCTAGGTGATCGTCTGCGAAAGGACGACATAAGTGACGACGATGTGCGATTACTCGACAACTATCGGCGCTCGTTTTCCGACGCATACGAGATTGTCGTCGGGCGGATTCGAGATCAACTGGGATTAGAGCCAACCGGCAGACAAGAGAAAACCGCCCCTTCAATTAGAGCCAAGCTTCGCCGACAGAGCATCCGCTTAAGCCAAATGCAA
>DASWQK010000499.1:0-17171 GCA_036403735.1 Pyrinomonadaceae bacterium | reverse complement strand
AGCGACCATCGTATCCGCCGGAGACACGTTACTACTACGCAGACCTCGACCATTTAACTTCCGTTAACAGCCTGACTGCGCGTGAGCTGTACCTCAATCTGATCGGGTTGGTTTTCCTGTTCGTCGGATTGTTTGTGGTTTTCCGGCAGGGCGGACGCGCGCCCTTTGTGTTGCATTTCGCTGCCTTGTCTATCGCTGCTTTTGCCTTTCTTTTCTACACACCGCTCGGTTTGTACAGAGATCTCGATTTGGCGATTGCGGTTCTGAAGAATGCCGGGTTCATTATGTTTGCGGCTCTCTTGTTGCACTTCAGCGCAATTTATCCGGTTCGCTATCACCTGTTCGACGATCGTCGCTGGCGCGCACTGGCGTTGTATGTACCGGCCTTTGTGCTACTGGGATTCACGATTGTTATCTTTCTGCATGAACAGCTAGCAAAAATAATCCCGCACCAACTGTTGGATTATTCCCCGAATTTTGTCGCCCGCTTTTACAAGGCTGCGTTCATACATTTTGTGGTGACACTGATTGCGAGCGCCGTCTTACTCGTGCGCCGATTTGTGATCAGCAAGAGCACGGTCGCGCGACAACAATTGAAATGGGTGGTTTGGGGTATGGTGCTGGCCACCGCGCCATTCACGGTTTTGTATGCGCTTGGCTTCATCTTCGACGAAACGGCTGGACCATTTACCGATGTCGCGATCCTGCCGCTGATTCTGATTCCGCTGGCGCTCGGTTATTCAGTCGTTCGCTATCGCTTGATGGACGTTGAGTTAGTGGTGCGACGCGTCGCCGTCTACGCGCTCACCACGCTCGCAATCGCCCTCGCAATTGGATCGATTGTTTATTTTGCCGGGCTGTATGCGCTGAGCGGCGAGGTGACCACCGGTGAGATTACGCTGCGCTTGATTCTTTCAGTTACGGCGATGGCTTGTATCGTTATGATTGCCGCTCCCGTCAAGAATTTTCTTCAGCAAAGCGTCGATCGAATCTTCTATGGCCGGCGCTATGACATGCGGCACAGCCTGCTGGATTTTGGGCGCACCATCTCGGCCACCACGGCCCTGGATCCTTTGCTTGATTCGCTGATTAGTCGCCTGCGGGAAGTCATGAACGTCGAGCGGCTCGCTATCTTTATCGAAGACGGGCGCGCCACCGGTGGCTATCGGGTCGCCCGCACGGCAGGACTTGCGGCCGCGGTGAATGTGCCGCTGGACTTCCGGGAAATGATTCGCACGGGTTCAGCCGAAACCGGGGTCGTGCGCGCCGATGATCTCGAATCCGCGCCGGAAGGCGATGGTTACGTGCGGCGTGTACTTCACTATTACGTGCCCTGCGTGGTGCGCGGGCGAATGGTCGCGGTCATCGGGCTGGGGCGATCTGCCGATGGCGCGCTGCTGTCCTCTGAGGATGTTGAAATCCTCAGAACCGTGTCCGGTTACATCGCGGTAGCGATCGAAAACAGTCTGCTTTATCAGGAGCAACAACAACGCGCGTCGGAACTCGAGATCCTGAAAGAATTCAACGAATCAATCGTTGAATCAATCAACGTTGGCTTGATGGCTGTTGATCTCCACGGACGGATTACGCGTCTTAACTCGGCGCTCGAAGAAATTGTGGCCGCTGATCGCGAAGAGGTCTTCGGCAGAAATGTCGAAGAGTTGTTCGCGGAAGATTTCGCCGATACCTTGCACCAGGTCCTGGGTGAGTCGGGCTGGCGCTTAATACAAACGCGGCAGATTTATAAGATGCATACCACCACGCGTGCCGGGCGCTCGCTGGTGCTGAATATCGCGATTGCGCCGCTGTGGGCGGATTCGCAGGAGCAAACCGGCGCGCTCGTGGTTTTCGAAGATGTAACTGAACGCTTGCGTCTTGAAGATCAACTGCAGCAGCGCGAAAAACTTTCTTCTATTGGTTTGCTGGCCGCCGGCGTCGCCCACGAAGTGAACACACCGCTCACCGGAGTTTCGTCTTACACGCAGATGCTTTTGAACATGTTGCCGGAAAACGATCCGAAACATGCGTTGTTGGAAAAGGTCCGGCGTCAGGCGGATCGAGCGACGGACATCGTTAACAATCTTTTGAATTTTTCGCGCACCGGCAGCGCGGCCGAGTTCACTACCCTCGACATTCATCGCGTGCTCGACGACACCCTGCAACTGCTCGAACCACAATTGCGCCGCAGCCAAATCGAAATTGTTCGCGAGTACGACGAACATCTTCCCCAGGTTCATGGCAACTCAGTAAAGCTGCAGCAGGTGTTTACCAACTTGATTCTGAATGCGCGTGATTCTATTGCCAACGGCAACGGGCGAATTGTGCTGGCAACGCGAAATGGCGAAGAGGATTTGCTGACGGTTGAGGTGGCGGACAATGGTATCGGAATCGACGCAGACGATGTCGCAAAGATTTACGATCCGTTTTTTACCACCAAAGGCGTCGGACGCGGCACGGGCCTGGGCCTCGCCGTCACTTATGGCATAGTTCAGGAGCATTCAGGCCATATCACGGTCAACAGTACGCCCGGAATTGGTACTACATTTCGCATCACTCTTCCCACCCGCGATCCTCGCACACGCTTGCAAGTCGCCGCGCTTTAACCGGCTGCGTCTTTTCTGAGTTGGCTTTTTATCGGTTGTTTCGGTAATAATTCCCGCTTCCCAATCTATGTCATCCTCTCCGGGAGTGAGAGGAAATCTTATCGCTGCGTTATGGCCAGAAGAGGATCAGTACTCGTCGTTGACGACGAAGAAATAATGCGGGACGTGCTCGAGACGTTGCTCTCGGCTGAGGGTTATCGTGTCGACCTCGCCAAGACCGGCGAAGAAGGTCTTGACGCGTACACCAAACGCTCATACGACGCGGTGCTGTTGGACGTGTCGATGCCGGGCATTGGCGGACTGCGGGCGCTCGAAGAGTTCCTGAAGCTCGATCCGGAAGCTGTGGTCGTGATGATTACCGCCTATGCGACGTTCGATACCGCGATTGCCGCCTGGGAAAAAGGCGCGTTCGGCTGCATCCGCAAACCCTTTCAAAACGAACACATCACCGCGACCGTCGCTGCCGGAGTGAAGCGACGCCGTAAGGAAGAAGAACGCCGGTCTCTGCGACAAGCGATGAGCCGCGAAGTCGATCGCGGGGCAATCGTCGGTCGCTCCGACATCATGCAGGAAGTCTTTCGCGTGGTGGAGCAAGTAGCGCCCGCGCGCTCGACGATCTTAATCACGGGTGAGAGTGGAACCGGAAAAGAATTGATCGCGAAAGCGATTCACGAAGCAAGTCCGCGCGTGACAAAGCCTTTTGTTACCGTCAACAGCTCAAACATACCGACTGAATTGCTTGAATCTGAATTGTTTGGCCACACGCGCGGCGCATTCACCGGCGCGATCGCGGCGAAGAAAGGACTGTTCGAAGTTGCTGACGGCGGATCGATCTTTCTCGACGAGATTGGTGACATCCCGCCAGAGACGCAAGTGCGGCTGCTGCGCGTCATTCAGGAGCGCGAGTTCACGCCGCTGGGCGACACGAGCCCGCGGCGCGTCGACGTTCGCATCATCGCGGCCACCAATATCGATCTCAAAGAAGCGGTGCGGTCGGGCATGTTCCGCGAAGATCTCTACTACCGGCTTTCTGTCGTACCGATCGAATTGCCGCCGCTGCGCGATCGGCGGCAGGACGTGCTTCCTTTGGCCCAGCACTTTATCCGCAAATACAACGCTGAGAATAGCCGCCAGGTGTCTGAGCATATCGCGCCCGAGGTGCTGTCACTTTTAGAGAATTATTCCTGGCCGGGTAACGTGCGCGAGTTGGAAAATGCGATTGAACGCGCCGTGGTGATTGCGCCGGCTGATGAAATCTCGCGCGAATGTTTGCGTCCGGAGATCGCCGATCCCCAAGCTGCGCGGGCGGTTGTGCGCGAAGGATCAGGCGCGGCATCAGCAATTGATGTCGGACGCGGAATTAATTTCTATGATGAAGTGCGTCGGTTTGAAATAGATTTGATCAGGCGCGCTTTGGATCAAACCGGTGGCCATCAATCACGGGCCGCGCGCTTATTGGGGATGAATCCCACCACCCTCAATTCAAAGATTAAGACCTACAACATAAATCTTCGTGCGTGAGTGAGCCTGGAAACTTCTTACTTCGCTGCCGCAGCTTTCAGATCCAGAGTGCGAATTATGCGGTGCAGATTGTTCGGGTGAATACCCAGCACTCCGGCTGCCTCAGTGTAATTCCCTTGTGATTGCGCCAACGCGTTCAGGATTATTTGCCGCTTTGCGTCCTTAACGGCGTCATTGTAATTCACCGCAATCTGGCTGCCGCCATCGGCTAAATCCCGCACCCGTCCGGGCAAATCTTCAACGCCAATCGTGTCGGCTGAGCCCAGCACCACCGCCCGCTCGATGGCATTCTCAAGTTCGCGAATGTTTCCCGGCCAGTCATAGGTTTGCAGCAGCGCCCGCGCTTCGGGCGTGATGCCGGTAACCGAACGCTTGCACTCATTGGCGTATTTCACGGTGAAGTAACTCGCGAGTAACGGCACATCGTCCCTCCGATCACGCAAGGGAGGCATCGTCAACTTCACCACATTCAAGCGGTGATAAAGGTCTTCGCGGAACGTTCCATTCTTAATCATTTCTTCGAGATTGCGATTCGTGGCCGCGATGATGCGCACGTCAAGTTCGATCGAACGCGTGCCGCCGAGCCTTTCGATCTTGTGATCCTGAAGAAACCGCAGCAGACGTGACTGCATCGCCATGGTCATCTCGCCGATTTCGTCGAGAAAGACAGTGCCGCCGTGGGCCACTTCGAGCTTGCCGTGCTTGCGGCCAATGGCGCCGGTGAACGCACCCTTTTCATGTCCGAACAATTCACTTTCGAGTAGGGTTTCCGTCAGGGCGGCGCAGTTGATCGGAACATACGGCTGGGCCGCGCGAGGACTATTCGCATGAATAGCGTGTGCCGCCAATTCCTTTCCCGTGCCGCTCTCGCCACAAATCAGGACGGCAGATTTCGCGGGTGCGACGCGCTGAATGAATCGATAAACTTCCTGGGCGGCCGGACTCTCGCCGATCATGTTGTGATCGATCGCGAGGGTTGATCTGAGCCGGCTGTTTTCGTCTTCCAACCATTCGATCTGCCGCGCGTTCTCGAGTGAGACTGCCGACATTCCGGCGATGCCCGCCAGCAATTGCAAGTGCGCTTCATCGAAGCGCACGACCGGATCGCTGGTGTCGAGATAAATTGCCCCAAGAAGCTTTTCGACGACGATCAAAGGCACGCACATCAATGAGCTGATTTGCGCCGCCATCAGACTGTCGGCTGATTTCAAACCCTCGCTGGTTTGAATATCGTTGGTGAGAACGGCCACACGTTCGCGCATGACGCGCTCGACCACTGTGCGACTCACGCGGACAGGCTGGTTTTGCTGATCGCGATGTTTGGCATAAACGGACGAGAAATCCTTCTCGCCGCGCCCCAATAGAATCGCGCCCCGATCTACCGGAATGATTTCAAAAATCGCGTCGAGTATTTCCCGCACCAACTCCTGCGTATGGCGCAACTGATTGATACGGGTCGCGATTCTCAGCACCACGCCCAGATCGCGCGCCATTCGTTCGTGAGCAGGATCCGTGACCAGGATCTGCTCAGTCGGATGCAAGAGAGTCTCAGTCAGAAGTTGCTTAGCCGATTGCGTGAGCGGATCAGAATCGTCCCACCGCACCAGATGTCCCGATGTTGTTTGCTCGCCTTCCTCAGTTAAGAACAGAAGTTCGATACTTCCAATTCGCAATTGGTCAGCATGGATGAGGGTTTGCTCTTTTACCGGAATGCCGTTAACGAAAGTCCCGTTGTAACTATCGAGATCGAGTATTTTGAAATCATCATGCTCGCGTCGGATTAGACAATGGCGCCGCGAAACGGACGCGTGATTCAACGAGATAGAACTGGCCGACTCGCGACCAATGGTGATCTCTTCACTCGCCAGGGGAAACGTTGCCCCCTTTTTCGAACCGTTGACCGCGACTAGTCTTGGATTCATAGCTTCGACGTTAAGCCAGCATTACCGCGAATAGCTCTAACATACCACCGAAAGAACGTTTAGCTATCGCTACTGATAGCCTTACTATCACTTCTGATATAAAAAAGCCAGCAGTCGTTCAGCCGAATCCTTGCTCCACGCATTGCATGTAGTGAAAACCAAGCAGATTTCGCTAATTCCGCTTCAACTCTTTGATTGCTGAAAAAGCGGCACGGGAATCGCTCTAGGGAAACACGAAAAAGAATTTCGAACCAGGGGGCAACAAACCCGAGTGACGGCGCCTTAACCTCAGCGCCACGTTGAAAATCCTATCCCCACGCAGACAGGTGAAGCGAGCAGCGTCCTATACCAGCAGAAGTTCCTGCAAGCTCCACCAGGCAGCAACCCGAAGTCCCACCCTTCGGGTTGTTTGTATTTTCGGGAGCTTGAATCACTTTCTCCGGTCAATAAATCCAAAAAGAAAAAGAAGGTTGTCATAAATCGACAAGTGCGCGTATTTTTGTGCAGCAGAATAAAAACGAGGTTTCCGATTTTTGCGTCGACGTAAGATTGATGGTTGCCCCATAGCAGGCGCGCTGCAACTGATTGGTGATAAGTGGACCATGCTGGTTGTGCGCGATCTCTTTGCCGGGCCAAAGCGAACCACAGAGCTATTGGAGGATCTGCATCCTATCAGCAGCCGCACATTAATGGGGCGGTTGCGCGAGATGGAGCAGGATGCTCTGATTCTGCGGAACAACTATGGCGGATTGCCGCGTCGAGTCGAATATGAATTAACAGAACGCGGGCGGCGGTTGGTCCCGTTGCTTGATGCGCTGATGAGAGCGGGCCAGGCGCTGGAATGTAATGAATGTCAGGATCGAAAAGACAGCGCCGGATACTATTGCGATTTTTGTCCTGAGCAAAGACCAGCAATGCAATTTATCGATGAACCTGAAGTAATCGAACCCCGGCCCGAACCTGCGCCGCGCCGCAAGGACGATTCGATCGTTCTGTTGTAGAGTGTCATTGACTGCATAACGAATCTCTCCTAACGACGTGATGTCCGACCCGATCCCTTCTTCAAAGAGTCTTACCTGGCCCTACCTGATTGTGGCGTTGCTCTCGCTGGTCGGACTCGGTGACGCGATCTATCTCACGATCCAGGATCTAACAGGACAGAATTTGCGCTGCACTATTATTTCCGGGTGCGCTGAAGTTCTCGGCAGCAAGTATGCTCATCTTGCCGGCATTCCGCTGGCTTCACTCGGGGCCTTCGCTTACTTTCTGGCTTTCAGTCTGGCGATCCTGGTGCTGTTTGGCTACGGCTTTGCGCGACAGGTGCTGGCAGTCCTCGTCGGCATAATGTTTTTGACCAGCCTTTGGCTGCTGTATCTGCAAGCCTTCGTCATTCATCACTTTTGCCAGTATTGTTTGCTCTCGGCGGCGGTAACGATCCTGTTAACGGTCATCGTGTTTGCAGCGATCATCGCCAGGCGGCGGGCCATGTCATTCTGATATCGGAAAGCAATCGAGCACTTGCCACGTCTAACTTCTCGCTGCTAATCTTGGCAGTCAACGCCAACCATTTTTGAAAAGGAGTTCACAGACATGAAGAAGCAGTACGCGATTTCTCTTTTTGTCGCATCGCTATTAATCGTAGCCCTGGCGGCCATCGCCGGCAGCGGTCGCAACGCCACTGATTTGCCGGCGCCGCCCGCAATTGGCGCGATGATCGAAGATTTCAAACTGCCTGACGCTGACGGCGCGCAGCGCACGCTGAATTCGCTCAAGGGCAAGAATGGTGCGGTCATTATCTTCATCGCGACCCGTTGTCCGGTGTCCAACGGCTACAACGACCGAATGGAGAAGCTCGCCGAGGATTATCAGTCCAAAGGCATCAATGTGATCGGCATCAATTCGAACTCGACTGAACCGGCGTCGGAAGTGAAGTCGCATGCGACTGAGAAGCATCTGACGTTCGCGATTCTGAAAGATGACGGTAACAAGATTGCAGATCGATTCGGAGCAAACCACACGCCTGAAGCATACGTGATCGATGCGAGCGGCAAGCTTGTCTATCACGGACGAATCGACAACTCGCAAAAGATCGAAGCGATCACCTCGAATGATTTGCGAGATGCGCTGGACGCGGTGCTGGCCGGGAAGCCAATTCAAAAGACAACTTCCGTGGCGTTTGGCTGCTCGATTAAGCGAGTTTCGTAGCTTGGTTGTTTGGAGTTCCGCCTTGAGGCGGCAATTGTCGGTGTCTGAAACAGCCGCCTGAAGGCGGGACTCCAAACTTAGATCTTGCGTCACATGAAAATGCGTCTACGTTTTGTACTTTGTTTTGTCAGCGCGTCGGTCACGCTGTTGGCATGCATTGCGGTCCTCGCCCAGCAGCCATCGGCGAGCCCTGCGACCAAGACCAGGCAATCGGCTCCTTTGGTTTTGGACGGCGTAGACCGGACAGCTTATGGCTCAGACGTCCGCGAGATCAATCTCGACGGCCTGAAGAAAATCATCCAGCGCGATCCGAAAGACCCCCGGCCGCTGTTGATAAATTTTTGGGCGACCTGGTGCGATCCATGCCGCGAAGAGTTCCCGGACCTCGTCAAGGTTGATTCTGACTATCGATCGAAAGGCCTTGACTTTGTGGCCGTGAGTCTCGACGACATCACTGACATCAAGACGGCGGTACCAAAGTTTTTGAATGAGATGAAGGCGACAATGCCGGTCGTCCTGCTGAACGTCAACGATCCTGAGCCCGCCATCAAAGCCGTCGACGAGAAGTGGGACGGCGAACTGCCGGCAACTTTTCTTTACGATAAAGAAGGCAAGATCGTCTTCAGACATTTCGGAAAGATCAAGCCCGACGAATTGCGCGCAGCTTTGGACAAGGTAGTCGTCAGCAAGCAGTAAGTCGGATTACTTTGAATGGAAGTTCTTAGTTCCCTCAGCGGGGCATGTTTATAGACCGGAGCGGCTGATAATGAATGATTCAACTCGGCGCGGCATCAGTCAATGATGTCGCGCCGAGTTGCTTGGAAGAGTCGCGGATGGGACTATGAATATCGCGTTCCAGCGGAGCTGAAAACGTAACGACTGAGTCATGGAATCAATCAACACCGAAGTAATCGCCGCTCACAATCTCACGCCGGAAGAATTTAATCGCCTGAAGGAGCTGCTCGGACGCGAACCGAATCTGGTAGAGCTCGGCGTCTTTTCGGTGATGTGGTCTGAGCACTGTTCTTACAAATCCTCGCGCGTTCATCTGAAGCGGCTACTTACCACCGGCGAGCGCGTCATCGTTCCGCCCGGCGAAAACGCGGGCGTCGTTGATGTCGGCGACGGCTGGTGCGCCTGCTTCAAGATCGAATCACACAATCACCCATCGTTTATCGAGCCATTTCAGGGCGCCGCCACGGGCGTCGGTGGAATCCTGCGCGACATCTTCACGATGGGCGCGCGACCCATAGCGGCGCTTAACAGCTTACGATTCGGATCGCTCGACGATCCGAAAAACGGCAGACGAAATCGATCTTTGCTGGCCGGTGTCGTCGCGGGCATCGCGCATTACGGAAACGCGTTCGGGGTGCCGACAATCGGCGGCGAAGTTTCATTCAATGATGCGTACGCGTTGAATCCTCTGGTCAACGCGTTCGCGCTCGGACTCGTGCGCAAAGATCAAATCTTCTTTGGCAAAGCCACCGGCGTCGGAAATCCGGTTTTGTATGTGGGCGCAAAGACTGGCCGCGATGGAATTCACGGCGCGACGATGGCCTCAGCGGAATTCGACGAAGAAGCTTTAGAGAAACGGCCGACAGTACAAGTCGGTGATCCCTTTCTGGAAAAACTTCTGCTCGAAGCCTGCCTGGAAGCGATGCGCAGCGGCGCCGTGGCCGGCATTCAGGACATGGGCGCAGCCGGATTGACTTGTTCCACCTGCGAGATGGCCGCGCGCGCGGATACCGGCATCGAGATCGATCTATCATTAGTCCCGCAACGGGAAACCGGCATGACTGCTTACGAGATGCTTTTGTCGGAATCGCAGGAACGCATGCTGATCGTCGCGCACAAGGGACGCGAGCGCGAAGTGATCGACATCTTTGCCAAGTGGGACCTCGATGCAGTCATCATCGGCCAGGTTCGCGACGACAATCGCATGCGCGTATCGCACAACGGCGAAGTTGTCTGCGACGTGCCGGTGAAAGCTTTGACGGATGAAGCGCCGGTATATCAGCGCGAAATGCGCGCTATAGTTTCGAGTGAGCTCCGAGCTTCGAGTTCGGAAAACGAGACTTCGAAGTCGCAAGGAATTGTTGATGATAGCTCGGGCGGGAGTGACCCAAACTCGAAACTCGAAACTCAAAATTCGCAACTCCCAGATTACAACGCGGCATTAATCAAATTACTTTCGTCACCAAACCTTGCTTCCAAAGAATGGGTTTACCGGCAATACGATCACATGGTGCGCACGAACACGGTCGTGCTTCCTGGCGCTGACGCCGCCGTCGTTCGCATCAAAGAGACGCGACGCGCGCTCGCCGTGGCGCTGGACGGTAATGGCCGATATTGCTCGATCGATCCGCGCGAGGGGGCAAAGCTGATCGTCGCCGAAGCTGCGCGCAACGTCGTCTGCGTGGGCGCCCAACCAATTGCAATCACGAACTGCCTGAACTTCGCTTCGCCCGACCGGCCTGAAGTGATGTGGTCCTTCTCTGAAGTTATTGACGGAATGACGGAAGCCTGCAAAGCATTCAACACGCCTGTGGTTTCCGGCAACGTGTCTTTCTATAACGAAACTGAAGGTCGCGGAATTTTGCCAACGCCGGTGATCGGGATGCTCGGCCTAATCGATGATGTTCGGCGAATTATCCAACCAGGCTTTAAAAATCCTGGTGACTTTGTCGCGCTGCTGGGCACGACGGGAGAGGATCTCGCGGCCAGTGAATACGCTGCGGCGAGCGGCGTGTCTGACACGCGAGTGCCGAAGTTAAATCTCGAGACAGAACTCGCAGTGCAACTCGCCTGTTTGCGCGCGGCGCAAAACGGTCTGCTGCGATCGGCGCATGATTGCTCGGACGGCGGCCTGGCCGTGGCTCTGGCCGAGTGTTGCTTCTCTTCGCTTAACCATGAAGCGTGTGGCGCCGACATCGACATCACCGGTGAATACCCGCTCGCAACTCGTTTATTCAGCGAGTCGCCTTCGCGAATCATTATTAGTTTTGATCAGGCTGTACTAGGCGATATTGAAGTGATCGTGGCGGCGGCGAGTTGTCCGATGACCTTGATCGGCAACGTTGGATCCGATCATCTGCGCATCGAGAGTGACGGCGAAGAGGTAGTTGAGCTTGACATCGATGAGCTGGAATCTGCCTGGCGCTCGTCGCTAAAAGAAAAACTCCAAGCCGAAGCGATGGCAGCAGGTGCTGAGTGATTGGACTGCCAATCTGACGAGCACCGGTGTGCTATACTTTCCGTCTCGTTACTTAAGCAATCATAGTCTAAAACCAGTAACTAAACGCGTCCTTGGAGGAAATCATGGCGACTGAAATGACACGTTCAGGAGCAGCTGTCAGTCGAATCGAAGAGCTTCTGGGTGATGAAGCACGGTCGCTCCTCGATCATAAATCACAGGCAATTCCGCAGGAGCAACTGTACTTGCCCGGGCCCGATTTCATTGATCGCGTGGTGGCGCAGTCGGATCGGTCGCCGTCGGTTTTGCGATCGCTGCAAGCGTTGATTAATCACGGGCGTCTCGCCGGAACCGGTTATGTTTCCATTCTTCCCGTCGATCAAGGTATCGAGCACTCTGCCGGCGCTTCGTTCGCTCCTAATCCGCAATATTTCGATCCGGAAAATATCGTGAAGCTGGCGATTGAAGGCGGCTGTAACGGAGTCGCCTCGACGTTCGGCGTGCTCGGCAGCGTGGCTCGCAAGTACGCGCACAAAATTCCATTCATCGTAAAAATAAATCACAACGAGCTGCTGACCCTGCCCAATAAATTCGATCAAGTCCTGTTTGGTACCGTCAAGGAAGCCCATAACATGGGAGCGGTCGCGGTCGGAGCCACAATTTATTTTGGTTCGGACGAATCAACCCGGCAAATTACCGAGATCGCAAACGCCTTTGCGCAGGCGCACGAACTCGGCATGGCCTGCATTCTTTGGTGCTATCTCCGCAACTCGAAATTCAAAACTCCAGAAGGCGACATGCACGCCGCGGCCGATCTAACCGGCCAGGCAAATCATCTCGGAGTGACGATTCAGGCGGATATCGTTAAGCAGAAACTGCCCGAGCGAAATGGCGGTTACCCTGCAGTTGAGAAAGAATTAGGCAAGTCGTACGGTAAGACCAGCAAGCTGGTTTATGAAAAGCTGACGACCGACAATCCAATCGACCTGGTGCGGTATCAAGTTGCGAATGGCTACATGGGCCGCATTGGTCTAATTAATTCCGGCGGCGAATCGAAAGGCGCGAGCGACATGGCCGAAGCCGTGCGCACCGCAGTCATCAACAAACGCGGCGGCGGTATGGGATTGATTTCCGGTCGCAAGGCGTTTCAACGTCCGATGAGCGAAGGGATTGAGCTGCTGAACGCTATTCAGGACGTTTATCTATCGAAAGACATAACTGTTGCCTAAACTGCTCGACGATTCGATCGACTGAGAAAAAACACACGCGCCTTTTGCACGTCTAAGACCTCACCCCTATAATTCGCGCATTAACTTTCCCGCTGATTTATGGCTAACACAATTCAATGGAAACATGGGCGGATGCCACGACGTCGTGGACGAGAAGAGCCTCGGCCGCTGCAACTGATTAAGTCGGCGCTCGGAGAAATGGCGCGAGTGGCGCTCGCAGAGCCGTTTATGATTGCCATCGAGCGGCAAGAGATCTATCTGCGACGCCTGCCTCAGGCGTTGGACGGATTCCGAATAGTTCACCTTTCCGATCTGCATTACGGGCCGATGGTTGAGCCGCGCCATCTCGATCGCGCCATCTCGATCGCAAATGATCTCAATCCTGATTTGATTGCCTTGACCGGAGACTACATTTCGCAGGAACGAACGTATGCGGCTCCGTGCGCGGAAATCGTCGGACGTCTGAAGGCGCCTCACGGCGTCCACGCGATCCTTGGCAATCACGATCATTGGACCGACGCGAAGCTGATCGCGGATTTGTTTCGCGCCGAAGGCGTCTCAATGCTCATCAACGAAGGCACCCGCATCGACGCGCGAGGGGAATCGTTCTGGCTCGCCGGAGTCGATGACACAATGGTGGGCCTGGAAGATTTGCCGCTGGCGCTGGCGGGATCGCGCGATGACGAATTCAGACTTTTGTTGGCGCACAACCCAATCATTCTCCGCAGGGCTGCGCGGGCAGAAGTCGATCTGGTTCTGAGTGGACACACACACGGCGGACAAGTTACGTTGCGCCCGGAAAAGAATCGTTCAGGCAAACCGCGACGGCGAATGTTGCGTGGGTTGGGCCGGCGCGCGAACACGCAGATCTACGTCACGCGCGGACTGGGCACGGTGGTGCTGCCGATTCGATACGGCTGTCCTCCCGAAGTTTCGTTGCTGGAACTTCGCTGCATGCATTAATGACGACAGGGTGGCTGGGGTAGCTAACAGCGCTGCACACGTCAGTCCGCAGTCGCAATCTGGAATCTCAAACTAACAAAGTGTCCTCTCGAATCATTACTCTGCCAAATCTCCTCACCATCCTGCGGATGGCCCTGATTCCCGTTTTTGTTTCACTGCTCTTTTACCAAAAATTTCTGCTCGCATTGGCTGCCTTCATCGTGGCGGGAGTCAGTGACGGACTTGATGGGTTGCTTGCGCGACGGTTTCATCAGCAGTCACCATTGGGGCGGATTCTTGATCCAATCGCCGACAAGATGATGCTGGTCACGTCATTCGTGGTGCTGTCAATGAAAGGCGTCTATCCCGTACCAATTCCAAAGCATCTGCCAATTCCGTTTTGGGTAACGATCACTGTTATCAGCCGGGACGTTTTCATTCTGGTAGGCGCGGCGGCGATTTACATGGTCACAGGTTTTCGCTCGTTTCAACCCTCGCTGCCCGGCAAGATCAGCACTCTGCTGCAAATTTTTGCGGTCGCCACGGTCATACTGGCAGCGCAGACTCGCGTGGGCACCGGTTACTATCTTCCTACTATCTACGCCTCAATCTTCGCCTTCACCCTCTTCTCAGGCCTTCATTACGTGTTCTTCGTCTCCCGTCTGCTAACGAAAAGCGGCGATAACATCACCCTCCAGTAGTTGACAACAACACACTCAGATATTATTCTAAGCACCTAATCAACCGGCGTCGGGTTCAAAAGCCGGAATAAAACAGCGGAGTATTGCGAAAATGAGCAAGATTATCGGCATCGATTTGGGCACAACCAACTCAGTTGTGGCCGTAATGGAGGGCGGGGAGCCTGTTGTTATTACCAACGCGGAGGGTGGCAGAACGACGCCTTCGGTTGTGGCTTTCGCCAAAGACGGCAACCGTCTGGTCGGACAGGTGGCCAAGCGCCAGGCTGTGACCAATCCAGAAAACACTATCTATTCAATCAAACGGTTTATGGGGCGGCGTTTCAACGAAGTCTCAGAAGAGAAAAAGCAGGTGCCTTACAAAGTTCAGGGTACCGGGACGGGCGGTGACGTACGCATCGGCGCGGGTGGGAAAGAATGGAGCCCGCCGGAAATCTCAGCCATGATTCTTCAAAAGATGAAGCAGTCGGCCGAGGATTATCTTGGGCAAAAAGTAGAGAAGGCTGTCATCACGGTTCCCGCTTACTTTAATGACGCGCAACGCCAGGCCACGAAAGACGCGGGCAAGATCGCGGGCCTGGAAGTCATGCGCATCGTCAACGAACCGACCGCGGCGGCTTTGGCGTACGGTCTTGATAAGAAAAAAGACGAGACGATCGCCGTGTTCGACTTTGGCGGCGGCACCTACGACATTTCGATCCTCGAAGTCGGCGAAGGAGTAGTCGAAGTCAAATCAACCAACGGTGACACGCACCTTGGTGGTGACGATATCGACGAACGGCTGATCGAATGGATTATCGAAGAATTCAAAAAGGATCAGGGCATCGATCTTTCGAAAGACAAGATGGCTTTGCAGCGGCTCAAGGAAGCAGGCGAGAAAGCAAAGATCGAATTGTCTTCAACGATGGAGACCGAGATCAATCTGCCCTTCATCACGGCGGATCAGTCTGGTCCAAAGCACCTGGTGATGAAGCTGACGCGGGCGCGGTTTGAGCAGCTCGTCGATCCGATCCTGAAGCGTTTGACTCCGCCGTTGGAGCAGGCGCTCAAAGATGCTGCGATCGATGCGAAGAAAATTGACGAAGTGGTGCTGGTTGGGGGCTCAACGCGCATCCCGAAAGTTCAGGAGATCGTCAAGAACTTCTTCGGCAAAGAACCGAACAAGAGTGTGAATCCGGACGAAGTGGTCGCGATCGGCGCGGCCGTTCAGGCCGGCGTGCTCTCAGGCGAGAAGACTGACATTCTGCTGCTGGATGTGACCCCGTTAAGCCTGGGCATCGAAACCCTCGGCGGTGTGTTCACGAAGTTGATCGAGCGCAACACGACGATTCCCACACGCAAGTCTGAAATCTTTTCAACTGCATCGGACAATCAAACTTCGGTGGAAGTTCACGTGCTGCAGGGTGAGCGCCCGATGGCTCCCGACAATCGGACCCTGGGCAAGTTTCACCTCGTTGGCATTCCGCCCGCGCCGCGTGGCATGCCGCAAGTCGAAGTCGCCTTTGACATCGACGCTAACGGCATCGTCAACGTATCGGCTAAGGACATGGGCACCGGCCGCGAACAGAAGATCACAATCACGGCTTCGTCCGGTCTCGGTAAAGAAGAGATCGACAAGATGATGCGCGATGCGGAATCGCACTCGAGCGACGACGCGCGCAAGCGTGAAGAGATCGAAGCGCGCAACCGGCTCGATGGTTTGATCTATCAGATGGAGAAGACGCTGAACGAAAACCGCGAGAAAGTGAGCGCGGTTGCCGGCGAAGTCGACACCGCAATCGCCGACGCCAAGAAGGCGATCGAAGAAGGTACCGTCGAACGCATGAACGAAGCCTTCAACGCGTTGCAGACGGTGTCGCATAAGATGGCGGAAGCCCTCTATTCGCAGACCGGTTCGACCCCAGACAGCGAAACGACAACCGATCAATCATCGGCTGCGGGCGCTTCTTCTTCGTCAACGGGTGGCGAGGACAACGTCATCGACGCTGAATACGTCGATGTCGATGAGGACAAGAAGTAACAACATTGCCGATTGCCGATTTGCGATTGCCGATTGGTCACCATCCTGAGTCACGCTTGTTGCAAGGTCGACTTTAGGCCGTGATCAATCGGCAATTGGCAATTGGAAATCGCAAATGTGACTAATGGCCAAGGAAGACTTCTATAAAATTCTCGGCGTAAAAAAAGACGCCAAGCCGGAAGAGATCAAGAAAGCTTACCGGCGGCTGGCGCGCAAGTACCACCCTGATGTGAATCCGGGTGACAAAGCCGCCGAGGATCGCTTCAAGCAAATGAGTGAAGCGTTCGATGTTCTTTCCGATCCCAAGAAGCGCAAGGTCTACGATCGCTTCGGTCAATATTCCGACAATCTCGCAAACGCGGCCGAGGCGGGTACGGCCGGCTCGACCTACACGCGCGGAACTCCAGGATTCGATTTTTCAGGATTCGATTTTGGCGCCGCTGCCAATCAAGGCGGCGGGAGCGGCAGCTTTCGGGACATCTTTGCTGACCTCTTCTCCGGCGGTAAGGCTGAACGCGAGCCACCGCGGCCGCAACCCCAACGTGGGACTGACATCGAAATGCCTCTGTCGCTGACTTTTGAAGAAGCGATCACCGGGCTCACGACAAGTCTCACCGTAAATCGATCTGAACAATGTTCGCGCTGTCATGGCGCCGGCGACACCGGTGGTTCAGTCGTGACTTGCTCAACCTGTAAAGGCACCGGGCAAGTGCAACGCACCGGTGGACGGCTGCGCTTCAGTCAGGAGTGTCCCGACTGTGGCGGCAGTGGCAAGCGGCGGCCGCCGTGCGCATTGTGCAAAGGCAAAGGCGTGCTGGCGAAGACTGAAAACGTTAAA
>DASWQK010000498.1:0-13800 GCA_036403735.1 Pyrinomonadaceae bacterium | reverse complement strand
CACCAAACAATGGGACACCTGCGGGCCCGAGATCATTCTGCAGGAAGCGGGCGGGCGTCTGACTGATTTGTTCGGACAGCCGCTGCGCTACAACGGAGTTCGGATCGACAATCGCAACGGCATCGTCGCGACCAATGGGGCAGCTCATGGATTAGTGATTGAAAGTTTAGAGCCGCTGCTGAGAGAGTTTGGACGAGAGCCTGTTTGATTTTGGAGTGCGGCGGCTCGACGCCGCTTTCCGCTCGGAGTTCCGCGTTTACGCGGGGTTTCAAGTTGCTGAGATTCCGCCTAAAGGCGGAACTCCAAACAATTAGAGCGCCGTCAAGCCGGTGCACTCCAAAATCAACTCAACGCTTTCTTCAGCATCGCAATCTGTCCGGCATGATAAAGGTCATGCTGAATCACCCCATGCAAGGTCACATAAACCGTCGACATGCCTTCAAAGATTGGCTCATCCAATCTTGATTCGGGAGTGCGGGCAATCGCTTCGACCAACGCCTGGTGTCCGCGATTGAGCGCTTCCTTAGCTTTCTCCCAGGCTGCTTCGCTTGTGTCTTCCGGCGGCGGCCAATCTTCGGGCGAAGAGATTTCGATCGGCGCGCGATCGCCTGACAAACGACGGCGGCCCACGTCCTCCCAGACAGCGATGTGTCGCACCAGTTCCCAAATGTTATGCGCGTTTCTGAGCGGCCGCCCGTGGGCCTGGTCCGCAGTGATACCGTTGAGCACTTCGCTCACTGATGGTCCATGCCACGCGTTAGCTTCGAACGCTCGCTTGAGTTGATCCAGGATTCTCTCGATCTCAGTCATAAGTCTCTCCGCGTTTGCTTTTTTGCCAAATCATACGCTCGGCAGTTAGTCTTACCAATCATAAACAATCGAGCAATCAGGAGATCGCATGGCCATCATTCGTCCTTTTGACGCGTTACGTCCGGCAGCCGACCATGCCGCAGAAGTCGCGGCGGTGCCGTACGATGTTGTCAACACCAAAGAAGCTCGCGCGCTGGCTTCCGGCAACCCCTTCAGTTTCTTGCACGTGTCGCGGCCCGAGATCGATTTGCCCGACGGCACGCCAATCTACGGCGATGAAGTTTACGCCAGGGCTGCCGACAATTTTGCCAAGCTCAAAAAAGAATGCCCGTTACAGAGCGAAGAGACGCCCAGCCTTTATCTCTATCGATTGATCATGGGTAAGCACGAGCAAATTGGCGTCGTCGCCTGTTGCTCAGTGGATGAATACGATCAGAACATAATTCGCAAGCACGAGCGCACCCGGCGCGATAAAGAAGACGATCGCACACGACACATCCTGGTGCTGCGCGCCCAGACGGGGCCGGTGTTTCTGACTTATCGGGCCCAGGAAAAGATCGACTCGCTCGTGGCCGAAGCGCTGCAAAACAACCCGCCGCTTTATGACTTTGTCGCGAATGACGATATTCGTCACACGATCTGGCGCGTGCCAACTTACGATCCGTTGGTCACAGCCTTCGCTGAGGTTCCTTATCTCTACATCGCCGATGGGCATCATCGTGCGGCCAGCGCCAGTCGCGCGTGCGCGGACTTGAAAGAATCGGGTTTTGGCTTTATCGGCAACGAAGAATACAGCGTCTTTCAATGCGTGCTGTTTCCGGATAATCAATTGCGCATACTTCCCTACAATCGAATCGTGAAAGATCTGAACGGCATGTCAAAGGTTGAGTTGATGGCGCGCGTCAAAGAAAGTTTCGTGATTTCCCAGGGCGCTTCATCGTCGCCGGAAACACGCGGTCAGTGGACCATGTACCTCGACGGACAGTGGTATGGCCTCAGTTTGCGCGACACCGTTGAGATGCCCTCAGGCGTAGTTGAATCGCTTGACGTAAGCATCCTGCAAGATCGTTTGTTGGATCCGATTCTCGGTGTCAAAGACGTGCGCACCGACAAACGAATTGATTTCGTGGGCGGAATCCGGGGGACTGCGGAACTTGAAAAATTAGTGAATGAAGGAAAAGCCGCGGTAGCTTTTTCGCTTTACGCGACGACGATCGATGACTTGTTGAAAGTATCGGACGCGGGCGAAATCATGCCGCCTAAATCGACCTGGTTCGAACCGAAGTTACGAGATGGATTGTTAAGTCACGAGATTTAAAAATTGCCTTTCTCAGTCACACCGCGGCTTTAGCCCGGTGTTTACGTCACGCCGGAAAGAGGGAAACCGTTTAAACGGTTTCCAATGCTGAGTGTTCCCGTGATCACCGGGCTGAAGCCCGGTGTGAATGAAGACCGCTTAGGCCAGCGCCGCAAAAACTTCATTCGATAACAACGCGCCGCGCCCGGTCAGCTTCAGCGATTGACTATCGATTTCGATCAATCCCGCCGCCATTAATCGATCAAGCTCGCCGTTATATTCAGAGCGCAGATTCTTCCCGAAACGCGCCTCATAATCCCGCAAATCAATGCCACGCATCAGACGCAAGCCGAGGAAGATCCACTCAGACCGAGCATCTTCGTCACTCAGGTTCGTGCGCTCAACAATCGGTGATCCATTCCGGCCGATCATCTCAACATACTTTGCCGCGTCACGTTCATTGGCCCAACGCCGGCGCGCGCCATCATACGAGTGGGCCGAGCAACCAAAACCATAATACGCCCCGCCGCTCCAGTACTTTGTGTTGTGTCGCGATTCAAACCCGGGCAGAGAGAAGTTGGAAATCTCGTAATGCTCGTAACCCGCCGCGCAGACTGCTTCGATCATTGTGCTGTACATTTCGCCGGCGAGATCATCATCAGGTTTGGGTCGCATGCCGCCCTTGATCTGATCGGCGAGCGGTGTTCCTTCAGGAACATCGAGGAGATAGAGTGACAAATGTTCAGGTCTCAACTGCAAAGCCGCCTCGAGATTTCTCTTCCAACCGTCCAGAGTTTGGCCCGGCAATCCTGCGATCAAATCGAAATTGATGTTCGCGAACCCCGCATCTCGCAGCTGTTGAAAAGTTGATGAGATATCGGCAGCGCTGTGGGTTCGGCCTAACTGTTTCAAATCGTGATCATCAAAAGTCTGCGCGCCAAAACTCGCGCGATTGATGCCGGCAGTTAGCCACTGACTCATCGACTCCCGTCTGGAGGCGGCACTCGCACCGCCATCGCCGGGATTAATCTCGAGCGTTATTTCTGCTGAGTCGCCCACCTCGAATCGATCTTTAATTGAATTCAAGATCCGGGCGATTTGCGTGGGCTCAAGCAACGATGGCGTGCCGCCGCCGAAGTAAATCGTATCAACGAAAGACGGCTGCTCGACCTCGGGCCACACCTTTATCTCAGAGCAAAGCGCGCTGACGTATTGCCCGGCGATCCCGCTCTCGTACATTCCGGTCGCGAAGTCGCAATACGAACATCGCGACCGGCAGAACGGAATATGAATGTAGATTCCGGCAACGCTCATTGAGTAGAGATTATAGTGCGCGGACCGCAAAGCCAAAGACATGAGATCTGAATCAGGAAAACCTTGTCCTGAAGCCGCGTTCACGCGGCTTTCCCAAAGGGTTACTGGACCGGGCGTTTTACGCCGGGGTTAGTCGCGTACCGACACTCCCGAGCCCGTTTCAACGGGCTTATGTCCAAGGCTTTAGCCGTTATGCTAAAGCTGTTGATGAAAAGCACGCTGAAGCGCGGTAACGTTCGGCGGGTTCGCCTAACTCCCCCTCTGCGGCCCTCTGCGGAATCCTCGGTCATCCCTCTGCGGTTAGTCCTGCGAAATGAAACCGCAGAGAAAGAATCGAGGTCTTCGCAGAGGAACATAGAGGAAACCGAAATCAGGACACTAACTGCAAGCGGGGACGCTTGCGCTCCAGTCGGCGAATGCTAGAATTACTTTCACTTAAAGATGTCCCGCGAACTCCGAGTCCTAAATACCAAACCACGTCAGCCAAAACCTGAGTGGCTGCGCATTCGTCTGGGCGATCCGACGAACCAGAATCATCTGCTGAAATTGATCGAAGGCCTGAAGCTGCACACGGTCTGTCAGGAGGCACGGTGTCCAAACATTTTTGAGTGCTGGTCAGATCGCACGGCGACCTTCATGCTCGGCGGAGACATCTGCACTCGCCATTGCGGTTTCTGCGCAGTTGGTAAAGGCGAGCCGGGACAACTTGATTCTGACGAGCCGCGTCACGTCGCGGAAGCCGTGCGTCATTTGAATCTCGCACACACTGTAATCACTTCTGTGAATCGTGATGACTTGCCGGACGGCGGCGCCGCCCACTGGGCGGAAACAATTCGCGAAGTGCGCCGGGTAAATCCGGAATGCAAAGTCGAAGTTTTGATTCCCGACTTCAATGGCGATGAAGCTGCGTTGGACGCTGTACTCGATGCGCGTCCTGACGTGTTGAATCACAACACAGAGACAATCGCGCGGCTGTATCGTCGCGTGCGGCCGGATGCGGACTATCAACAGTCGATGACTTTGTTAAGACGCGCTGCTTACAGACGCGATCGCCAACAGCCAGAGATGCTCACGAAAAGCGGCATCATGGTCGGTCTGGGCGAGGAGTTCGATGAAGTTGTCGAACTGATGAAAGATCTGCGCGCGGCGTCGTGCAACATCATGACGATTGGTCAGTACCTGCAACCACACGCGCGCCGCCTGCCGGTCGAACGCTACGTCACTCCCGAAGAATTCGACCGTTGGCGCGACATCGGAATGGAAATGGGATTCCAACACGTGCAATCCAGTCCGCTGACTCGCTCGTCATATCACGCCCGCGAACAAGCTGAATAATCTCGCGCGCCGTGAAAATGTGGCTTCTACCTTACACGACTGAGGCTGCCACGCTCTCGCCGACATCGGTCCTCAATCAAAATGCACCAGACGAAATCAGATGAACCTGACGCACAAGTTGGCAATCGCGATGATGGCAACTTTGGCGCTGGTCGCGTTCGGTTCATGTCGCAAGAAGCAGACGCGCAACCGGCTCGACGAGGTTGGTTTCCCGCCAGTGATGCTCTGGGCCTGGGAACGGCCGGAGGATTTTCGCACGTTGGATTCCAAACGATTCGCGGTGGCTTTTCTCGCGCAAACCCTGACGCTGAAAAGCGATGAAGTAATTTTCAAGCCGCGTCATCAGCCGCTCGAGGTTTCACCGGACACAAAGATGATGGCCGTCACGCGGATTGAATCGCAGAAGCAAACCGGCGAGCGCGGGGCATTGAATGATGCGCAAAGACATAAGCTGGTCGATTTGATTATGAAGACGACGGCAGTAGGAGCGGTTTCGGCAATTCAAATCGATTTCGATGCGGCCAGCTCTGAACGTGAGTTCTATCGCTCGTTGTTGCTGGATTTGCGCGCGAAACTTCCTGACAACGTGCCGCTGTCAATGACCGCGCTGGCTTCATTTTGCATAGGCGATCGCTGGCTCGACGATCTTCCAGTTGATGAAGCCGTCCCGATGATCTTTCGCATGGGCGCCGATGATCGAACGATCAAGAGCATGCTTGGGGCGGGCGATGATTTTCGCGAGCCGCTGTGTCAGAGAAGTTATGGAGTTGCCCTCGACGAACCATTCCAGATGAAATTCGAAAAGTCACGGCGCGTTTACGTTTTCAATAATCGCCCCTGGAACGAAAAGGATTTCGCGTCGCTTCAACAAAGGATTCAGCAGTAATGCTCCCGCGCATCGTCGTCGTCACCGTCTTGTTGTTTTCGTGGTTGCTTCAACTCGCTGCTCCCGCAGCGGCATGCGGGCCTTTCTCGATTGATCCAATTTTTGTGTTTCACGAATCGCCCGATCTGCCTTTCCACGAATTCACCAAAGGCAAGGTTGGAATCGTCCAGCCAACTTTCGGGCGCAAGACGCTGGTGATCGCTTACCGCTACCTGAACGGCGGTTTCTTCACTGAAGAGGAACAAAGCGCGCTGGTTGAAGCACTCAAAGGAACCGCTCCGGAGGAAAATGGTGGCGATGCTCTCAAGACCTGGATTGCGGCGCGCAAAGAGTTGTTGCAGGAAAACGAAACGCTGCCGGAAATCTATGTGGAACGGAAGAACGCAAGTTACGACTTCTTTCCCAATTGCGCGAAGAACGCTTTCGAAGTTGCCACCGCCACCTTGAAGGATCGCGTCGCAAGTTACAGCGCGACGGATCGCAACGTTCAGAATTGGATCGCAGCTCAGGACCTTGTCTTTCAGAATTGTTCAGGTGGATCGCATATTCCCGCGCCCGCGAATCCGGGCAGCCCAAAATGGCTGTTGCAGGATCGTGATTATCAAATCGCAGCGGCCTTCTTTTACTCGCTGAACTTCAAAGAGGCACGCCGGCGCTTTGAAAGAATTGCCGCAGATCTCGATTCGCCGTGGCAGGACACGGCAACTTATCTGATCGCGCGCACCTTGGTGCGCCAAGCGAGCTTGAGCAAGGACGAAGCCGAGAAACACGAATTGAACACCAACGCAGAAGTCGCTCTGCAAAACCTCGCGGCGCAGAGTCCTTCCTTTCAAGCTTCAGCGAAAAAGCTCCTGGCCCTGGTCAAGTTTCGTTTGCATCCTGAGGAGCGGGTGTCGGAACTCGCGCGCACATTGACCAATGTGAATGGCAATGAAAATTTGCGACAGGATTTGATCGATTACGTTTGGCTGGTCGATCGAGCAGAAGCAAAGATTCTTGAAGCCGAGACGAAGCGCAAAGAAGAACTCAAGCCGCCGGAGGAACGCGACAAGCAATACAGAACATTGCCCGATGATATCAAGCAATCGCAGTTGCGTTACGAAGCACGCGAGCGAGGCGAAACAATTTCAATTACGTTCGCTCCGAAAAACTCAGAGGGCGTGCCGGACTATCGAAACTACATCTCGCGGGATTTCAAGTATGACGCTCCCGAAAGTGAAATCCTGTTCGCGTTTGAAGAGAAGCTGAACCGCAAGCTAACGGACGACGAAGTCAAAGAGATAAGAGAACGCCGCGAGGCCGACCTTCACTATCGCGAGTGGTTGCTGAGCCCGAATCGGAAGTGGGGCCCGGGTGGCATGTCCGATCACGAGGGTTGGGCTTGCTACGACTGCGGCACTCTGACGTCTGATCTGATTCCCTATTACTTGCGTGCCGACGATCTCACAGATTGGATCCTGACGCTGCAATCATCCGATCCAGATGGTTATGCGCACGCGCTGAAGCGATGGCGCGACACCGGCTCACGCGCATGGCTGGTGACTGCATTGATCAAAGTAAACAAGACATCTCCCGGTCGTGACAAATTGATGCATGAGGCAGAGAAAGTACGCCATGATGCGCCTGAATTTCCCAGCGTCCGTCATGAATTGGCCAGGCTGGAAATAGCGTTGGGCCAAACTGATGTTGCGCGCAAAATGATCGACGATGTCCTAACGAACGCCGGCGACATCCTGCCGCTCTCGGCAAAAAATCAATTCCTTGAACAGCGCCAGTCTGTAGCCCGGGGACTCGGCGACTTTCTCCAGTACTCACAACGTAAGCCCGTTGCTTTCTACAACAATGAAGACGGAAGGTATGGAACTCTGCTTGATCAATTCCGATTCGCGAAGGCTGCCTGGAGTCCGGAATACAGTGGCGAATCGAAAGAAGACTATGAAAAAGGTGTCGAAGAAGAATACAAAGAGTTGCTGCCATGGGATGAACGATCCATCTTCGCTGCAAAGACCGTGGACGCGTTTAACTGGCACTTCTCGCTCGAGGCGCTCGCGGGCGCAGCTCACAATCCGTCCGTTCCTTCGTATCTCCAACGTCAGCTAATTTTCGCCGCGTGGACGCGGGCGATCCTTTTGCATCGCGACGATGTGGCGATGCAACTGGCTCCCGAGGCGATCAAAGCCGCGCCCGAAATGGCCCCGCTGCTAAATGAATATCTCCGAGCGAAGCCGGGTGAGCGAGACCACGCCGCGCTGTTTGTGCTAATCAAATTTCCGAACCTCTCGCCGTTCGTAGTTAGCGGTCTGCCTTTGTTCAATACTTCCGAAGACGTTGATTACTATTTCGAAAGCGCCTGGTGGTGCGAGTTGCCCGCGACTGAATACAACGCTGAGGGTCACGAGGTGCAGAAGGTAGTCAGCAAGCCTGAGTTTTTGACCGCCAGGCAACTTGAAACCGCGGCGGCTGAGCGAAAGCAAATAGATGAGGTAGGCGCTGGTAAGAGTTATCTCGGCAAGCTGGTTTTGCGATGGGCGAAGTCTTCGTCACAGGATCCGCGTGTTCCGGAAGCGCTCTTCATCGCGTTCAAAGCCAACGAGAATTACAAGTACGGTTGCGGCGGATGGGAGCACAACGAAGAGATTCAAAACGAGGCGGAGGCGCTCTTGCGTGAGAAGTATCCGGGAAGCGGCTGGACTGCGCGACTTCCTAAAATGAAAGATCGATGAACAGGATTAAGTGAGGATCGTCAGCGCCGCGTCAAATACTTTGGTTTGCAGACCCAACCAGCGTTTACTGAACTCGCTCGCGTGACAGTCAACCGCCAGACTGTTGGCGAGATCGGGAAGCATCACCCGCTCGCGGAAATCAGCAATCGTTTCGGCGTCGGTAATGATCGCAACGATCTCCTGGTACAAACGGTAACTCAGGTAATCAAAATTCGAAGAACCGGCGATTAGATACTGATCGTCAATCAGCATTGCTTTCAAATGGGTCATGCCCGGCTGATACAGGCGCAGATCGATCTTCGATCGGGCTGACTCCAGCCGCGCATAATTTGAAAAGTAGCTCCAGTTATTCGCTTCCGGCGTGACTATTTTGACGTCCACGCCGCGGCGCGAAGCTTCGCGCAATCGTTCGTAAAACGGAAAAGTGATGTAAGGACTCTCAACGAAAATAGATCTTTCGGCACCATCAATGAGATCGATTACTTGCTGAAAAGCAGCGCGATTGGCGCGGCCGTCGAGCGTCAATAATTCGACGCCGTCGAATGATCCGCTGGCCATTTGATCGCCGCCATTCCAGGTTGAGCGAAAGTCATTCGTAAGAAACGCGACGCCGTCGGTAACGTCCATGCGAATCATCATGTCGTGCCAACTCGCGTTGTGCTCGCTGAAGTTGATTCCGCCAACGTAAGCCGTGCGATCGTCGATGACAATTAGTTTCTTGTGATTGCGGCTTAGTAATCGCCGCGGCGTGGCGCCATAGCCATTGGTATATCGAATCTTGACGCCTTCATTGCGAAGAGCGCGCGTCATCGCGGCGGTCGAGCGCGCTTCGTCACGCAAACTCCGATCGAAAAAATTTGCCGGCGCATACCTGAACCGATCGCTCAGGACGATCCGCGTAAAGGAATCGGCGAGAATCCTCTTGTCCGGTGCTCGTGATGACAACAGGGCTTCCGAGAGTTGCAATCCCACCGGGTCGCCCTCAAGCGCGAATGTCTGGATGTAGATTGAGTCGCGAGCCGAAAGAATGTCTTCCCTCAGGCGCGGCCAAAACTCTTTGAAGTTGACGAGAAGCTCGCTGGGCATGGTTCGCAATTTCGAAAGCGATTCGTGCTGCGACGCCGATTGTATTCGATCAGCAAACCAAACCGCGAATGTTAACGTGGCAGGGGTGCCCCCGCCGGTGAATCCACGCGCAATATGCGCGTGCCACCGGACTGAAGGGCGATACTTGTGCGCCAATGCTAGAATATGCGTCCAATTCCGAGTTTTGTAGAGTTGGCGGCCCCCATGCTTCACATTCACAACGGCGATTCGACTGCCGGCACGGCCCGGCAAGCGAACATCCCGGGCGAACACATCGCCTGGCGAGAGGCTCTGGTGTGTGGGCCAACCCCCGCCGGACTTTCGGAACAGGAATTCATAGAAACCCGCGCGCGGCACCTGGCCGATTCCTACAACCAACCCGTTGAAAAATGCAGAGCTGAACTGCGGGCGATGCACGAAGCGTTGGCGGGTTTTTCTGACCACAACGAAGTAGTGCTTTGGTTCGAGCATGATCTGTTTTGCCAGGTCCAGTTGATTTATCTGCTGCATTGGTTTGCCGGTCGCGACCTCGGGCGAACACAGCTGACCCTGATCTGCATCGACGAATTTCCCGGCGTACAGATCTTCCACGGCCTGGGCCAGTTGAATGAAGAACAGTTGCTCTCACTTTTTCCCGAGCGGCACGAGATCACCACTACTCAACTCGAACTCGCCGCGAAAGCCTGGGCTGCGTATTGCGCGCCGGACGCGGTCGCCCTCATTGCGCTGATCAACTCTGACATGTCAGCAATGCCGTTCTTGAAAGAGGCGTTGTCGAAACATCTGCAGAGGTTTCCCTCCACGCACAACGGACTTGGCCGCGTGGAAAATGCGGCGCTCAAATTGATCCCGGCGGGATACGGCGACTTCAGAGCCTTGTTCCCCGCATTCGTTCGACGCGAGAGCGCTTACGGGTATGGTGATGCGCAGTTATATGTAGCGATGCGGCGGTTGGCACTGTCGCCAAAGCCTCTGCTGAAGCAAAACAACGGACACGACTGGTCAATGGATGCGGCGCAGATTCTGCTCTCTTCATTTGAAATAACTGATTACGGAAAGGCAGTGCTGGCCGGCGAGCAGGATTTCGTCATCACCAACGGCATCGATAGATGGCTGGGCGGAATTCACTTGCGAGGCAAAGAGTCGACGTGGCGTTGGGACGACGAGAGCCAGCAGTTGCTGGTTAGTTTGTGAGATTACAGCTGCGGCGTCAGTACCATCCGCATAAGCGGATGGATCAATTCACTCAACATCAAAGATTACAGTTTGACCTACATGCTGACGCAGGTGGTACTGACCTCACTTCGCGCACCTGAATCCGGCAATCATCCAGCGCTCTTCGGGATGAAAAAAGTTTCGATAAGTAGATCGAATGTGAATGCGGGGAGTCGCGAACGAACCGCCGCGCAAAACTTTCTGGCCGACGAACCACTTGTCGTTGTACTCATCAAACTCTGATTTAAAGCCGGGATAAGGAACATAATCCGAAGTGGTCCATTCCCAGACGTCGCCAATCATCTGTTGACAACCATACGCGCTTTGACCTTCGGGAAACGCGCCAATCGGAGCCACGCTCCATAGTCCGTTTTCAAAAAAATTTCCTTTCGATTCATCCAGCTCTGCATTGCCCCAGGGAAAATCCTGTTTTGAATTTAGCGAAGAGGAGAACGTCGCGGCCTTCTCCCACTCGGCTTCAGTCGGCAGGCGCTTCCCCAACCATTTTGCGTAAGCCGATGCTTCGAGAAAACTGACGTGGTAAACCGGTTCGTTCGCTTTGTCGGACGCACGATGCAATCCCGCAAAGTCGCGAATCATCCACTCAGTGTCGTGCTGCTCCCAATAAAGCGGCGCCTGCCAACGTTCCGTGTTTACCTTTTCCCAACCAGCTGAATGCCACCAACGAAAATCTTTATAGCCGTCGTCGTTGATGAATTCGAGATACTCGCCGTTACTTACCGGCGCGCGATCGATCGCGAAATCTTCGAGCCAAACTTTGTGGGCAGGCTTCTCGTTGTCCCAGGCGAATGGGAGCGCCCGCATCCCTGCGGGCGGTTCACCGGCATCCATGCCGGTTCTTCCGTATCCCAGTTCAAACAATCCACCTACAATCTCCACCATGCCGCTCACGTTCTCAACCGATCGCGGCGCGGCTTTCATCGGCGCGTCAAACTGATCACAGAGCAGGTGCTTGATGTCGTAAACCAGCAACTCCTGATGCTGCATTTCGTGTTCAAGCCCAAGCCTGACTATCTGCAAAATTTCGTCCGCATCGTCGCGCGACGAGACATCTTCGATGAACGGCGACATCTGCTCGTCGATGTGCGCCCGATATTTTTTAGTTTCTGCCACGGTCGGACGCGAGCGTGTGCCAC
The DNA here is from genome assembly GCA_036403735.1 of Pyrinomonadaceae bacterium. Lineage (GTDB taxonomy): Bacteria > Acidobacteriota > Blastocatellia > Pyrinomonadales > Pyrinomonadaceae > UBA11740. The sequence continues at coordinate 1,977 of DASWQK010000498.1, read as the reverse complement.
GCTTCGGCCGTTCGATGCGCGCGCCAAAACCCTCGTAATAAGAATTGAAGTAAAAGAGAAAATCCTCTGAGTAAGTTCGATAGCCGGGCTTAAATTTTTGCAGCACAGTTTCGAAGAACCAGGACGTGTGGCCGATGTGCCAGCGCGGCGGGCTCATGAACTCGGCGGTTTGAATGACGTAGTCTTCGATCTCAAGCGGCGCCACTATTTCAAGCGTGCGCGCGCGGACGGATTGGTAGAGGGCGGCCACCCTACTCAGCGACGATACTGATTGGAGACATGAGGCGTCATTCATCTCTTATGTCACCAAGTCCAATTTAACGACATGATCCTCATTCCCCCAAAGATCGAGCACATACTCCCAGAGTCTCTCGATTGGCTTAGCCCCGCAGACGGACGAGAGCTCCGCGCCCGACTTAGTGAACATAACTGTTCCAATTGGAAAGCCTTCGTTCATTTCACCTTCCGTGTAAACCCGTACTAGTTTTCCAAAATAGCGAACCTCAAAACCCATCCCCAGGAAGAGATTCTGCGACAGGTCGTGACGATATCCATCATGTTTATGCTGAATGAGTCCTATTGTCGCCAGATGACTAATCACGCTCGCGTCGATCCCAAGACGATTATAAAAGTCGTCTCGTTCATCGTAGATCAAAGGAGTCACTAAAGAAGTGTTTATGTGGATTTCCCCGGGAAGACTGCTCAGCTCCCATGTGAAAGAGCAAAGTATCGTGAAAAGGAGCGCATCGTATTGGTCTAGATCGGAAAGCACACTGAGCGTTCTTTTCGAGTACTTACCAGGTGAATTAGCTTCACCCGCCAACAATCTAGACCAAAGATTCTGCATTTCATCCTCAGAAATGAGACGACACCTGTCGAAGAAGTGTGTTATCCAATCATCTTCAATCTCGTTTGGTTTGGAATCCTCATTGAGTAGCGGTAGCGCCTTCTGAGTAATATCCTCAATGTTCGTTTGTTTCTTCGCCTCTTCTTCAAGAAAACGATGAAACGCTCTTCGCTGAAGATCAGAAATCTCAATCTGACCCTCAGCCCTGACTCGATCGGCTTGCGCTTCAGCTTTCGCTACACGAACGATTTGATAAGGTTTGAAGATGCCGCCGACGGCGTCGGATATCTTTTCGACTAGTACCGTAGCTGGTTTCGACAGTTCGCCGAGATTGATGAGGGAGCTCTCGAAGTTGTCGCTCATTGCACTCCTAACTCACGCTGCCTTCAACAACGATTTCTGCACGGCTTCCGGCACCACAATCGGAACAAATCTATCTGCCGAGTACAAATAGTCTTCGCCGCTCTCGTCAATCACTCGCAGATCGCCATCCGCGGCGGCGTCTGCGTCCGGCAACACGCGATAGATCTTGTGAAGCTCCAGAGACGCAGCGTAGTTCTCATTGTTGATGCAAACTACAAACTTCACCGCAGGGTTCTTGTCTTGCTTCATAGTTTTAGTCCAGGTATCGCTTTCGTTTCATGTCCTTACGTCCGATGCCGTGAGCTTCGTACCAGTGTAATTCGGCGACCCGAATGCGTCCATTGCGAAGCCGAATCGTCGCGACGCCTTTCAGTTTTCGCCAGCGTCCTCTGCCATATTTTCTTCAGAGCTTGGCTATGTCGCGAATGCTGGAACCTACGGCGATCTTTGTGATTTCCGTAATCTCGCTGAGGATTTCAAAATCCATGCTCACTTGACCACAATTGTTCTGCCCGCGCGCCGCATCACTCTTCCAATAATCTCTGCGCGCTCATAATTCCGCCGCAAATCACTCAACAACTCATTCCCTCTATCTTCCGGAATCGCCAACAACAATCCGCCCGCTGTCTGCGGATCAAAAAAGAGCTTCATCAAATTCGGATCGATGCCTTCATCAATCGAAACATCTTCGCCAACATATTCGCGATTTGTTTTGTCCGCTCCTGTCATCATTCCCATCCGCGCCAATTCCAGCGCGCCATTGATCA
>DASWQK010000497.1:0-5080 GCA_036403735.1 Pyrinomonadaceae bacterium | reverse complement strand
CTCACAAGTTCATCACATGTTTTCGAGTCGGCATTCGCCGCCTTCCAGCCCGTACCGTCAGCATAAAGAACGCACTTAATCTCGATGTGTTCATCGAATGGCGAGCGGCTATCTTTCTTAATACCGGCAACCGTCGCGACCTTCGGTGGGCCGGAGGGCACCGCCCGCACCTCGAGCCATTTTGTCTTATTCAAACCGATCTTCTCGAAATTGTTTAGCGTTCGTCGTGCTAACTCTGCCCTACTGCCCAGATCATTGAATACATAGTCCACGGCCATCGATCTGATCACTTTAGGCCCGTCATTCTTGATCCTTATGTAATAAAAGTAAGAGGTGCCGTAGGGCCAGCTGACCAGAGGCCGGTCGGGCACTCCTTCGTTGACCTCGCCCACGGGCGTTGGAGTTGGCTGAGAGTACTTCATGCCGTTGGACGTATGCTTCTCCCACCTCCATTCGAGCGCGGTCACTCCCGACGGTTGATTAGAAGCGAAAGCCGGTTGCGCGGAAATTGTGATGGAGCAAAATAAGCCCAGGCAAAAACTCAACAGCCATGTGGCGCGCACAACGCTCTGAAGTTGGAACGATTTCGCCGCCATGGATTCAACCTATTATTTCATTACTGCTATTTACGGGGCCGCGCTGCAGAATGCGCAGCTTCTCACACGAAATTCCTTTTCTCTCCGGGTTCTCCCAGAACGAACCATCTGCGAACAGAATACCCTGGATCGATACGCGTTCATCGAACGACGAGCCGTTGGCATTCATCGATCCCGCGCTAATCACCTTAGGCGGTGAAGATGGCGTTCTGATCGGCAGTTTCTTTTTTTGATTGACCTGGATCTTCCCGACAAAAAAGCCTGTCTGCCTTTTTAATTCGTCGTGCGTCGCTGGGTCTCTGAATAAGTAATCCCAACTCAGGGCCTTGATGTCGCCGGGTCCCGCATTGAGGATCTCTGCCGAGTAAACATAGATCTGACGCGGTGGAGTAGTTTCGATAACCTAGGGTGTCGGGTCAATTGGTTCCATCGGCCGATCTGTGACGTGTTCGACCGATTGGCTATTCGGAACGGCAGGCGGGGGCTTCGTTTTGAACACGAAATGCGCCCAACTCCGCGAGATGACTTGAATATTAGGTGGCCCGACCGGTGTTGATGCTTCCTGCGAAGCGACAGAGCCGCAAGCAAGCGCTCCAAACAACACCAGTCGGGCCAACGTTCTCACGCGATCCTAACTTTCAGCGAGGAAGTCGGTTTACATCTTGCCGGCTTTCATATCGGCAACGCGCTTTTCGAAGTTCGTTGTGTTGGCTTTATCCGCCTTGCCTTTCGCGATGGCGGTGTCAGCGACTGCCAGTGCTTCTTCCTTCTTGCCTGCCGCCCAAAGGATATTTGCTTTGGCGGATAGATTACCGAACGTCTCTTTCAGCTTAATTGATTGATTCACAAACTTGAGCGCCTCATCATAATTCTTGTCGCGATTCAGATAAGTGTTCGCCATCTGAAGCGGGAGAGTCTCACTGTTTGGATTGGCGGCAATCATCTCGTCAGCATGCTTGCGCCACGCCGCCTTCACGTCTTTGACTTCAATGGTGAAAGGCACGCGCACTTTCTCCCAACGGAGATTGACCGTCGCCGAATTCTCCATGACGGGATCGAAGGTATATACCAGCCACTCCTGACTATCACTGGCGGCCTGAGGCTTCGTCTTTACCCGTAACGCATCCTTTGCAGCGTCATAACTGAAGCTGCCCCACTGGCCGGGATCGTTGTTGAAGACGATCGTCCACTCATCCTTCCCGGGAATGGTGTGCATGCTATAGCTGCCTGCCTTCAACGGTTGTCCATTGATCAAGACATCGTCGGTGACTTGAAACAGCGTCGCTTCGTTCGCGCCGGCGCGCCATACGTGGTTGTAGGGAACAATCGGTTCGCCCGCTTTGCGTTCGTTCTGATTATCCAACGTGGCCTCGCCCTTGGCGCGCGACTCCATCGTAGCCGGAGCGTCGGCGAAAATTGTGCGGCCCTTTACCGGCGGGCGGCTGTAGGTGATGGTGATGTCGGTGACGCCTATGGTCTGCATCACGCTCGCCTTTTGGCTGGGCCTAATCGGCTTGATCTGAAGCGGCGGTTGTTGCCCGAAAGCATGGCCTGCGCATCCGACCGCTAACAAAATCGCTAGCTTGAAAAGAGTAAGTCGTTTAAGAGAAATCATGGTGGCACTCCTTGGTTGTAGAATTCGCGCGCATTATGTAACGCGGTGGTGGTGAGCGGCAAGCGGCGCCGCAAAGTCAGTACCAGAAACGGTGGCGAACGGTGCTACTGCTCGGAAGCTCCCGTTCAAAACCAAAATGCTGCAGGGTGAGATGGCTTGGCCACGCTGATGCGCGGTAAGTCAGAGACTTGCCGCATCAAAGTGGCTGAGCCATTACCCCGCATCAGCAGCTCACATCTTCCCGGCTTTCAGATTTGCCAGAAACTGTTCAAACCGCGTTGTGTCAGCGCCCTCGGCTTTGCCGCGAGCGAGCGCCTGTTCCGCGACCGCAATTGCTTCCGGCTTCTTGCCCATATTGATTAGCAGGTTCGCCTTGGTGCGCAGGTTTTGAAATGTTTCTTTCACTTTGATCGACTTGTCCACCCAACCCATCGCGTCTTCGAACTTATCATCCTGGAAGTACGCGTTTGCGACCGCCAATGGTACTTGCCAGTCGGTCGGATTCGCGGCTACCGCCGCGTCGATCTTCGAACGCACCAGCGCGTCCTGATTGGGCACTTCGACTGTGAATGGCACCGCCACCTTTTCCCATCTCAGAATTACCTGGGCTGAGTTAGGTGTCAGCGAAGGAATTTCATATGACAGCTGTTCCTGTGAATCGTTCCGCCAGACGGGCTTCGTCTTTACGCGCAGCGCGTCCTGCTTCGCATCGTAACGAAAGCTGCCCCATTGATCGGCGGTCTTGTTAAAGACGACGGTGAATTCTTCCTTGCCGGGAATGATATGCAGACTGTACGCGCCGGCTGCAAGTTTTTGCCCCTGCACCAGCACGTCGTCGGACACGGTGAACTTCGTCGCTTCGTTCGCGCCGGCGCGCCACACGTGCCCGTAGGGCGCCATCGGAAAGTCCTTGCCCCCGCCGGCCGCGCCATCGACGGTGCCTTCACTCTCAGCACCCGGAGCAACAGAGTTCGCTTTGATAAGCGCCGCTACTTTGTCTGAAGAGATGTCACCCCAAAGCATGCGACCTCTCACGGCCGGGCGGTGATAAGTGATGGCGATGTCAGTAATTCCGATCGTCTGCGACACGGTGGCTGACGGACTGGCTTGCGGCAGACGCACCTTGGCAGGTTGTTGTGCAAGAGCGAGAGACGCTGCGCACGAGATTACGAAAGCAGAAATTGTGAAGAGCGAAACGCGTTTGGTTGAAATCATTGTGAATCTCCTTACTCCGAAATGTGGTGCGCATTATAACGCCGAGCAAGAAGGTGAGGTGGCTACCAGCGCTGAATTTACAACTTTTTACAAAAAGGAAAAAATGCTTGGAGAGACGAATGTGGCCCGATTGAATAAATGGCTCAACCAGCCATCGAAGATGGCGGCAGCGTAAAGCCCCGGGCGTACAAGAAAACCACCACCCACGAAAAGACACAAAACAAATCACGAAACTCTTTTTGAGCCTTTTGTGCTTCTTTGACTATTTCTTGCTCTGTGTAATCTGTGAAATCTGTGGATGATTCACGGATGCGTCATCTCTTCCGGCTTGACCCACTCATCGAACTGCTCACCGGTTAACAAGCCCAACTCAATTGCCGATTCACGCAGAGAGATTTTCTTCTGGTGCGCGTTCTTGGCGATCTTCGCCGCGTTGTCATACCCGATGTGTTGATTCAGCGCGGTCACCAGCATGAGCGAATCACGAAGATACTCGTCAATCTTTTCGCGATTGAGCGTGATGCCGGCAATGCAGTATTCGACAAACCCATGACACGCGTCGTGCATCAGGCGAATCGAATGCAGCAGGTTGTGAATCATCACCGGCTTAAAAACATTCAATTCAAAGTGGCCTTGCGACCCGGCGAAACCAATCGCCGCGTCGTTGCCCATCACCTGCACGGCGACCATGGTCATCGCTTCGCTCTGCGTAGGGTTAACTTTGCCCGGCATGATTGACGAGCCCGGTTCATTTTCCGGGATGACCAGTTCGCCGAGGCCGCAGCGCGGGCCCGAAGCGAGCCAGCGCACGTCGTTCGCGATCTTCGTCAGTGACGCTGCCAGAGTTTTCAACCCGCCGCTACAGAAAACGATTTCATCGTGGGCTGAAAGCGCGGCGAATTTATTTGGATGAGATTTGAAAGGCAGACCCGTAAGCTCGGCGATCTTTTTCGCCGCCCGTTCAGCAAACTCCGGATGAGCATTCAAGCCGGTGCCGACCGCCGTGCCGCCAATCGCCAGATCGTAGAGACCCGGCAGAGTGTCTTTCATGCGATCGATGTCGCGTTCCAGCAAGCTGGCCCAGCCGGACATCTCCTGGCCCACTGTTAATGGAGTGGCATCCTGCAAATGCGTGCGGCCAATTTTTACGACGTCTTTGAACTCGGCGGCCTTCGCATCGATCGCGTTCTGAAGTTCGCCGGCCCGCGGGATCAGCTTGTTCATTTGCTCCGCGGCGGCGATGTGCATCGCCGTGGGAAACGTATCGTTCGACGACTGAGACATGTTCACGTCATCATTCGGATGAATTGGTTTCTTCGATCCCATGACGCCGCCGGCAATCTCGATCGCGCGATTTGAGATCACTTCGTTGGCATTCATGTTCGTCTGCGTGCCTGAGCCTGTCTGCCACACGCGCAAAGGAAAATGCTCGTCAAGCTTGCCTTCGATCACCTCATCGCAGGCCTGCACGATCAGCTTCGCTTTATCCGGAGAGAGCTTGCCGAGATCCTGATTCACCAGCGCGCAAGCCTTTTTAAGAATGCCGAGCGCACGAATCATCTCGCGCGGCATCACGTCAAAGCCGATATTGAAATGCAGCAGAGAGCGCTCGGTCTGCGCGCCCCAATATTTATCAGCAGGCACTTCGATCTGG
>DASWQK010000496.1:0-3675 GCA_036403735.1 Pyrinomonadaceae bacterium | reverse complement strand
GAACTGGGCCGAATGTTCAATGAGCAATTTGGCATCGGCTGTGACCTTGAATGCGTCACCATGTCAGGTTGGTCGCGCGAACTTTGGTACGACGAAACTGATGGGCCCTGGGTCTTGCCGTCACCGAATATGCCCACGCTTGACAGCGCCACGGTCTTTCCCGGTTCCGTTCACCTGGAAGGAACCCAGATGTCCGAGGGGCGTGGGACCACTCGGCCATTTGAGCTCGTCGGGGCGCCGTACATCGACGCCGACGCTTTCGCGACAGAGCTGCTCCGCCTGGAATTGCCGGGCGTTTATTTTCGCTCGTGCGTCTTTATGCCAACTTTTCAAAAGCATGGAGGGAAGGGTTGCGGCGGCGTGCAGATTCATGTTACCGATCGCGAGACTTTCAGACCGGCTATCTCCGGAATAGCGGTAGTGAAGACGGCATTCGATATGTATCCGAACGATTTCCTTTGGAAGGATCCGCCCTACGAATACGAGTATGATCGGAACCCGTTTGATTTGATCGCGGGGACAGACAAAGTGCGGGAAGCCATCGAGCGAGGAGAGTCGCTCACCACGATCGAGCAATCATGGGAGCAGCCGCTCGAAGAGTTCAATCGTGTTCGGGCCAGGTTTCTCCTTTATTAATAGTTATCGGCAGTGTCAGCAGTGGTTGAGCCGACAGCTAATGAGTTTTATCAGATTCGGAATGTGGCCCTCTCCGGTAATTTGCATACTTAAAGTAAACTAAGAGCACCAGCAGGAGGAGTTTTTTGGTAACCAGAGAGATTGATCGTAGCGCCGCAAAGGCGCCGGGTCGAGCATGGATGTTAGCGCTCGGCGCTTGGGCTGTGCCGGGACTCGGACATCTGGCCCAAAGGAAATGGACGCGCGGCCTCTTATTAGGCGGCGTCGTTTGGGTGATGTTTTTCACTGGCCTGGCCCTGGGGGGACACCTTTTTAGAATCTCCGGCAACGACCAGGGATTTTCCGCTTTACTTCAACTGTTGCCGATGAGCGCGAACTTTGGCGCGGGTCTCCTCTATATCTTTTGCTGGTTGACGAACACTGGATTCGTTGAGCAAGCCCAGCGCGTGACCTACGAATACGGTAATACTTTTTTGCTGGTGGCGGGATTGTTGAACTACCTGGCGATGCTCGACGCATTTGATATCGCCGCCGGGAGGAAGCAATGAGACACCTTTTATGGATGGCTCTCTTCGCTTCGCTGACGGCGGTCGTGTTCGGAGTTGTAGCCAAAGGATCCGAGCGACAACGGCTCATCTACGGATTGAAAGTCTTCGCTGAGTTCATCGTGATTGCATTCATCCTTGGATGGATTTTGTATTTTCTCCCACTCCACTGATGTTAACTCAGAGCGTGAACTCGCATGCGCTTAGTCACCACAGACGCAATCGTCCTCCGCAGTTACAATCTGGCTGAATCTGATCGAATTGTTCTGTGCCTAACGCGGAGCGCCGGTTTGATTCGCGCCGTTGCCAAGGGCGCGCGCCGCATGAAGAGCCGCTTTGGCGCGGCCCTCGAGCCTTTCACCGTGATCAAGCTTTCGTTTCACGAAAGAGAGAATCGTGAACTTGTAACCATGTCGAGTGCGGAGATATTGAAATCGCACTTCGATCTCAACTCGAATTTTGAGACCGCCGAAGTGCTCGCGTACATGGGAGAGATGGTCGCGGAGTTTGCGCCACCTCATGAAGCGGATGAGCTATTGTTTCGAATGTTGAATGCCTGTGTCGACGCCCTTTCGCAACGAAAAGGAAGCGAGCGCGTCGTGACGCGCTATTTCGAGATTTGGCTGCTGCGATTGGCAGGCCTGTTTCCGGATCTGGGAACCTGCGCCAAGTGCGGCGCCGAACTGGGCCCGTCGGACCGAACCGCGGTCGACGCTGAACTGCAGCCACGATGTAACAAATGCAGCCCGGTTAACGCCTCGTTGTTATCATCCGAAACGATGAACATTATTCGTTCCACCCATCAGTTGTCGCCCTTGAAGTTCGCTGAGAACCATCTTTCAGAAAGTCAGTATGCTGAGATAGGCGATCTCACCCATCGCTTGATTACCAGAGCAATCGACCGCCGGCCGCGTACGCTGGTAGCCGCAGGGCGTTAGACGAAACTATGGCCAAAAGAAGATTGATCGAGCGGTACATCCTCAGGACGATCTTTCCGTATGGCATCGCGGCCCTCCTGCTCCTGACGGCAATTCTGTTTGTTCAGCAAACCGGCCGCTATTTCGAAACCGTTTTTCACGGTGTGATGCCGGCTGAATTTGTTTACGGCCTCGCGCTCGCCCTTCTTCCAACCGTGCTTATTCTTACTATTCCAATGGCGGTCCTTTGCGGAACCATCATCGGGCTTGGCCGCATGAGCAGCGACAGTGAACTGGTTGCAATGCGGGCGGCGGGTATCAGCACCTGGCGCACGCTTTGGCCGGCGCTGCTGGTGGGATTGCTCGCCACCTGCGCGGCGGGCTATCTCAACCTCAGGGAAGCTCCGCGGGCGCAACAGCAGTTACGTGCGGTCGCGTTACGCAGCGCCCTGTACAAACTGGATTCGCCGGTCGAGCCGCGCACGTTCACGAATGATTTTCCGGGATATGTGATTTACGTCCGCGACGGCGACAAAGCGCATGGTCAGTGGGGCCGCCTATTTATTCAAAAGCAGAACGCGGATCATTCCACCAACATGATTACCGCGCGGGCCGGACGAATTGATTCCTCGTCCGAAAAGTCCGAGTTGGTCTTGCAGGATGCGATGCAGACCACCGTGCCGGTGCCCGCCGCGCGCGATCAATCATATGTAGTCGAGCGCCTTGAGACATTGAGGATCACATTTCCGACCGGGCGCTCAACCCTGATTGCAAAGCTTCAGAAACCCGATGCAAACCCGGATGAGATGGGCTTTTCCGATCTGCGTCAATTCGTTGCCGGCAGCACCGGCATTGAGCATCGAGAGGCCAGCATCATCTTTCATAAACGTCTGGCCTTCGCGCTGGCGCCGTTCGTTTTCTCATTATTCGGCTCCGCGCTCGCGCTGCGAATGCGGCGCGGCAGTCGGGGCTTTGGCGTTTTGCTTTCGCTCTTGATTCTGATTGCGTATTACCTGATGACGCTCGGCGGTGAGCAGGCCGCGCGCGCTGGTTCTATTCCGGCAATTGTGGGTGCGTGGCTTTCTACTGCGGTCATCCTGGCAGTCGGGGTTTTGATTTTAGTTTCCCGAGAAAGACAGTTTCGTTTTTGGTTCTGGCCGCGCCGGCCAGCCGTTGATACTAAATCGACCAGGAGTCAAACCACGACCCCCGCCAGATTGAGAGTCAGACGACGATTATCGATCGCTAATTTTCCGACGCTGCTTGACATTGGTATCGTGCGAACGATGACGTTGAGTTTCATCTTCGGCTTCATCGCACTGGTCTTGATCTTTGATGTATTCACAACCTTCGAGCTGTGGCGGTTTATTTCGGCCAATCGAGCCGGCGTCAGAGTGGTCGCCGAATATCTCTTCTACCTGCTGCCGTTGGTCAGTGTCGAGCTTTTTCCCGTCAGCGTGCTGGTTGCCGCGCTGATGACCTATGCACTGATCGCGAAGCGTAAGGAAGCGGTCGCGTGGTGGTCCAGCGGCCAAAGCGTCTATCGATTGATGGTGCCTGGGTTCGCCTTCGCGATA
>DASWQK010000495.1:0-10065 GCA_036403735.1 Pyrinomonadaceae bacterium | reverse complement strand
CGGCCCTGCTGTTGTTTGCGCTGCTTGCTTGTAACCTCAGCAAGAACAATAACAACGCGAACAATTCAAACAAGAACTCGAACGCGAACAAGCCCGCCAAGGCGCAGCCAACTCGACCGGCAAATGCCGACGTCTATGTTAATCGTGTCTACATGGCGAAAGACAAGAATGGACAGCCTGGCGCCGAGACTACATCCTACGATCCGACCGATCACATGGTGCACTGCATTATCGAGCTGAACAAAGCCAAGAAGGGCACCGAGGTCCGCTATGTCTGGAAGATCTGGGACGTGGAAGGCGAGAAGGACAAAGAAATCAAAACCACCGATTACACGACCAACTCGTTCGAGAACAAAGTGCATGGTCATTTGCAGCTTCCTTCCGATTGGCCGAAAGGAACGTATCGAGTTGAGGTTTATATCAACGGCAATCTGGATAAGACGATCGATTACACGATCGAATGATCCACGAGCCTGGGTTAACTCATGAAACGATTTCTACCATTTGCAATCATCATCATCGTGCTCGTTGTTGCCTCAGTAGCGGGCCTGGTACTCCTGCGTTCGTCGCGGGAACAACAAAATTCGGCAGCCCCAACGCCCGATCCGGCCGGAGAAGCCAGGGGCGCAGAACCGCCGCACGTGCGTGGAAATCCAAACGCGCCGGTGACCCTGGAAGAGTTTGGCGATTTTCAGTGTCCAACTTGCGGCACGTATTACGTCGAAGTGAAAAAGATCGAAAGCGAGTTTGGCGACAAACTGAAAGTAATCTTTCGTGAGTATCCGCTGCTGCCCATGCACGAGCACGCGTTGATGGCGGCGCAGGCCGCGGAAGCAGCCGGACTCCAGGGTAAATTCTGGGAGATGCACGACAAGCTTTACGAGAACCAGACAACCTGGGTAGCCGCAAAAGATCTAGTGCCGGTGTTTGTGGACTATGCGAAACAGATCGGTATCGATGCGGATCGCTTTATGAAAGATTTGAGTGCTGAGACGGTCGCGGTGCGAATCTTTCAGGACGGCAAGCGAGTGCACTCCTTAGGTCTGAAGGGCACTCCGAGCTTCTTTGTCAACGGCAAAGAGGCCCGGGACGATCAGTGGAAGCCGGAAGGCTTGCGGCAGATGATCAAGGCCGCGATCAATACCGCGAAGTAAACGGATCAGGAGTTCTCTAAACTAAGAAGGCACGCGCAAGTTACTCCGGCATCGGCTCATTCTGAATCACTTCCCCGGATGCCGTAATTATTAGTTGGCGATCAGCTGTAATGTGTTCGCCTTCGATCGTGACTTCCTCGCCACTTGGCATTTCAACCGGCAAGTGATCTAAAAAGCGTTCAGCATCGATCGCGGCCATGCAGCCCGTGCCGGCTGCCGTCACAGCCTGCCGGTAAACTGAGTCCTGGACGTCTCCGCACGCAAACACACCTGGAATGTTGGTCGATGTCGAATGTCCGTTGGTCTTAAGGTAGCCGACGGTGTCCATCTCGATCTGTCCGACGAACAGATCAGTGTTTGGTTTGTGGCCGATCGCGATAAAGACACCTTCGCAATCCAGGGTGAAATGCTCTCCGTCAGCTCCGTTTCGCACGCGCACGCCAGTCACTCCATGTTCCGGAGTGCCGAGAATTTCGGCCACATCGACGTTCCAGACGAACTCGATCTTTTCGTTTCGAAAAGCCTTCTCCTGCATGATTTTCGACGCGCGAAGTTTGTCGCGACGATGCACGACGTAAACTCGCGACGCATACCGGGTCAGAAACGTCGCTTCTTCCATCGCCGTGTCGCCGCCGCCGACGACGACCAGACGCTTATTCCGAAAAGCGGGAAGTGGTCCATCGCAAGTCGCGCACGCTGAGACGCCGTTGCCGCCATAACCGATCGGCGTTTTTGCTTCACCGGGAATGCCGAGCCATTTCGCAGAAGCTCCCGACGCAATAATAAGAGTGTCGGCCTTTACGATCTTATTGTCGGTGTGAAGGGTAAATGGTCGAGATTGCAGATCGACTTTATTAATCCACTCTTCCAAAAACTCAGTGCCGAACCGTTCCGCCTGCTTGCGAAATTCCATCATCAGTTCGGGGCCTTCGATGCCGTTGGCAAAGCCGGGATAGTTTTCCACGTCGGTGGTAATCATCAATTGACCGCCCGGCGTGGTTTGTTTGTCGGTGTCAGCGGGCGCATCGATCAATAAAGGATTGAGGTTTGCTCGCGCGGAGTAAATGGCCGCGGTCAAACCAGCCGGTCCTGAACCAATGATCACTACCTGACGGCGAAGTTCTTCTGTTGGCAAGCTTGTTGCGCTCCTTTTTTGTGTCAGTACCGCGAATATAGCTACCGGCTCGGATACCCTGGCGTTGAGCATTCGATCCGCTCACTATCCCGACGTGCCGGGATTCTGTGTTAGTTACAGGAAAATCAGTTGGCCTTTTCGGTTGCGCGTATAGTATAAATAATAGCGTACAAGTTAGTCGAACCAGGCCAGGCCCCTGACCTGAAAGTGATCCACCATTCGTTCGACTGGTTATCGAATCACTTGAGCACAGACTCGGAAGAAAAAACGTTGACTGACTCGCCCCCGATTCGCACTATCGGTGTGCTTGGCGCCGGCACGATGGGCCACGGCATCGCCCAGGTGGCAGCCGCGGCCGGCTTTGATGTCGTCCTGCGTGATATCAACGACGATTTGGTCGCGCGCGGAAGGCAAGCGATCGAGCGTAATTTGGCGAAGGGCATCGAACGCGGAAAAATTACCGAAGAGCAAAAGCAGCAGACCCTTTCGCGCATTACCACGACTTCCGAGTTATCAGAACTGGCGGCGGCTGATTTGATCATAGAAGCGGCGCCGGAAAATCTTGATTTGAAGCAGAACCTGCTGCGCGAATGTGAAGCGGTTACGCCAGCCACTTGCATTTGGGCCACTAACACTTCGTCGCTGTCGATAAGTGAGATTGCGAGTGGCTCGGCGCGGCCACACAAGATTGTCGGCATGCACTTCTTCAATCCCGTGCACATCATGCGTTTGGTGGAAATTGTAGTGGGCCGGCAAACGAGCGACGACACGACCACGGCTGTTCGCCAGGTGGCGCAGCAAATGAAAAAAGAGCCGATAGTCGTACGTGACTTTCCCGGATTTGCCTCGAGCCGTCTGGGCGTTACCCTGGGACTCGAAGCGATGCGCATGGTTGAGCAGGGCGTGGCCAGCGCGCGCGACATCGACACTGCCATGGAACTCGGTTATAACCATCCGATGGGTCCTCTGCGACTGACGGACCTGGTTGGCTTGGACGTGCGTTTGAGTATCGCGGAATATCTGCACAGCAAACTTGGTTCAGAAACATTTCGGCCGCCAGAGATTCTTCGGCGTCTGGTAAGCGAGGGCAAGCTGGGCAAGAAATCAGGCGAAGGTTTTTATCGATGGAACGAGCACGATGGCGCTTATTCAGCTTATACTACTTGAGTTAGTTTCAGTCGAACTGCGGGAGCAACAGATCAGGTGGCGACGGTTATGAGCACTCCTTACCAAAATGAAGAGAGACGTTTTGCTCTCCGCATGGCGCTGCGGCTGCCGATCGTTGTGTCAGGCCGTTCAGATGACGGCGCTGCCTGGAGCGAGCCAACTGAGACCGATGATATTTCTACGTCCGGTGCGCTCTTTCATCTGAATCAGAAAGTTAGTATCGGCGAAAAACTTTACATCCGCGCGCATCGCCCGGACGGCTCGGCCACCGAAGCCACCGCCACGGTGGTGCGTCTGTCGCCGGCCATTTATGGGACCGCGCGCGTCGGTGTGCAAATCGCTGAGCCCGCCGAGAACTGGACTCGCCTGTTCGTTTCCTGGGTCGCTGATGAACAAGCAGCCGCACCTGGTGATGCTTGATCGTTAACTAAGAACAAACAATACATTTTTCATTTCTCATTTGACATATGTCATTTGCGAATTGGTGACCACGTGTCAGAAGCCCGCGCGTTAGCAAGGCTTCTTTGAGCAAATGGCCAAATGATAAATGTCCAATGACAAATGGAAAATATTTCTTTCCTGTGGTTTACTTCTCCAAAATTCATAACCGGAGCAAATAAGTGAGCAATTCATACGAGACAATTCTGGTCGAACGTCGCGGCGGCGTCGCTATCGTCACCATCAATCGGCCTGAGAAACGAAACGCGCTCAACATTCAGACGCGCGCGGAAGGCGCCGCTGTGCTTGATGAATTGCGCGCAGATGATTCGGTGCGCGTCGTGGTGCTGACGGGCGCGGGCGACAAAGCATTCATCGCCGGCGCGGACATCGCTGAGTTCGCTGAGCGCAGTGCTCTTCAACAGCGCGAAGTGATGTTGGATCGTTCGCTCTTTAATGCCATCGACGGTTTTTCCAAGCCGATTATCGCCATGGTAAACGGTTATTGCCTCGGCGGCGGTTGTGAAGTCGCGCTCGCCTGCGATCTGCGGGTCTCGAGCGACAAAGCTTCATTCGGGCAACCGGAAATCAATCTCGGCATCATACCCGGCGGCGGCGGCACTCAGCGGCTGACGCGTCTGGTCGGCGAAGGCAAAGCGATGGAAATGATTCTCAGCGGTGAAATTATCGATGCGCAGACGGCGCTGGCGATTGGCCTGGTGAATCACGTGGTCGCCGCGGATCAGCTGGAAACGAAAACGATGGAGATTGCGAACCGCATCGCTGAGAAGAGTCCGATCGCCTTGCGTCTGGCGAAAGAGGCGGTCAAGCTTGCTTCAAGATCGAATCTGGATGAAGGGCTGCGCCGTGAAGTCGATCTGTTCGCCCTCGTCTTCTCGAGCGAAGACAAAGACGAAGGCGTGAAAGCGTTTCTGGAAAAGCGTAAGCCGGAATTCAAAGGAAGGTGATGTGTACCAGGCGCCCGCAAACCTGCAAGAGCTTTTATGCCGAGCGAATTGGAAAAAGAGAGTTGGTCAGTCCTGAGTGATCGTGGTTGCGAAGCCAGCGGCTTGACGCACGAGGATGCGCGAAAACTGGTCCATCGGCTTGGTGGTGAAGGCCGTCACGGACTGTGCATCGTCACTGATGAAGCGGCCGGTCGGATGATGATAGGTGGCTTGAATAAGAAGTCGGAACTAAATATAGATCGGACATAACGCAAGATGACCGTGAGCGTGTCCATGGATTGGCCCCGTATAGGGGCCAAATGTTTATAGACCTGAATCTGAAATGTTCTGAGCTCCTTTAGGAGCGAAGGCCAGTCCGCCGCAAGTTAACAACTTGCGCTACTCAATCATCAAAACAACTTTCCCGAAACTCTCATTCGATTCAATTCGTTCGTGGGCTGCGCGCACTTCTTCCATCGGAAAAATTCTGTCGATGACTGGACGAACGGCGCCGCTCGCAAACAACGGGACGACTTGTTCGGTGAACAAGCGCGTGGCCGTGGCTTTCTCTTCCAGCGAACGTGTGCGGAGCGACGTCCCCATGATCCGTAAACGCTTGCTCATCGCGATCGCGTAATCAATCTCGGCTTTCGATCCGCTGGTCGTGCCGACAAAGATCAGACGACCTTTGGTTGCCAGCGATTGCAGGTTCGCGTTTAAGTAAGCCGCGCCCACCAGATCGAGAACCACATTTACTCCCGCCCCGTCTGTCCATTGCTTCGACGCGTCGGCGAATACCGCCGGATCGCCCTCAACGACGATCGATGAGGTCAATCCAAATTCCTTTGCGCGTTCGAGTTTGTCGGCCGTGCGCGAAGTTCCATAGGCGAATGCGCCCGCGGCCTTGACCAGTTGAATCGCCGCGGTGCCGACTCCCGAACCGGCTGCGTGAATCAAAACGTGTTCACCAATCGTAACGCCGCATTGGGTGAAGAGCGCGTCGTGCGCAGTCATGAAGACCTCCGGCACCGCAGCCGCTTCAGCCCAATCGAGTCTGTCAGGAATGCGCGCGAGATGGTTCGCGGGAACAGTGACGTAATCGGCTTGGCCGCCGCCACCGATGATCCCGAATACGCGATCTCCGATGCTCCATTCGCGCACTTCGTCGCCCACCTCTGCAACTTCGCCGGCGAATTCCATTCCCGGAATGTCCTGGGGATAACCAGGAGGCGCCGGATAGCGACCGAGCCGTTGCAAAATGTCCGCGCGATTCAGTCCCGCGGCCCGCACCCGCACCCGCACGCGATCGAGCGAAGCACGGGGCGCATCAGGAACGTCGCGAATTTCGAGGCCTTCGACACCGCCGAAGGAGATGATTGTTACGGCTTTCATGATCTAAAGCGATGTCGAGAGAGGAGTCAGTACCATCCGCGTCAGCGGATGGATCAGCCATGCAACTGCCCTAACAACGTTTACTCTATGACCCACCCGCTAACGCGGGTGGTACTGACCTCAAGCCTTCAAAAGCGCCTGCGCCCGCTGCACCACATTCTCAACGTTGAACCCCAACTTCTTGAGCGCGACGTCACCCGGAGCTGAGGCGCCGAAGCGATCGAGACAAATCACGTCGCCCTTCGGTCCCACATAACGATCCCAACCCCCGCGCACACCGGCTTCCACTGCGAGACGAGCAGTCACTGATGGCGGAAGAACCTCGTCGCGATATTCTGGCGCTTGTTCTTCGAAGAGTTCGGTGCAGGGCATTGAGACAACCCGAGTTGCAATGCTGTCTTTTTGTAGTTGTTCACGGGCTTCGAGAGCGAGTGAAACCTCTGAGCCAGTGGCGATGAGAATTAGCTGAGGCGTTACCTGATCGCTATCGCTCCCGGTACTGACCTCTTCGCGCGCGGTGCGCTCTGCTTCAGCCAGCACGTATCCTCCGCGGCGCAGACCTTCTGCTAAAGAAAACTTCTTTCGATCGATCAAAGCGACTTTCTGTCGGGTAAGCGCGAGCGCCGTCGGCGCATGACGACGAAGAATCGCCAGCCGCCAGGCTTCGCGCACCTCATGCACATCAGCCGGGCGCACCACGAACAGATGCGGGATCGCGCGCAGCGCGGCGAGATGCTCGACGGGCTGATGCGTTGGGCCATCCTCGCCCAGCCCTACTGAATCGTGGGTGAACACATAAATGACCTGAACTTCCGACAGACACGCCAGCCGAATCGATGGCCGCATATAATCGGAAAACGTCATGAACGTGCCGCCGTAAGGAATCAGTCCGCCGTTCAGCGACATGCCCGTCAACGTTGCGCCCATCGCATGCTCGCGCACGCCGAAATGAATAATCCGGCCGTCGTACGATCCAGCCTCGAAGCTCCCGCCATCCGTAATGTCGGTGTTGTTCGACACCCCGAGATCGGCGGAACCTCCGATCAGCATTGGCATGTGTGGCGCGAGTGCATTGATCACTTTGCCGCTGGCGACGCGCGTCGCCATCGCTTCGGCGTCTGCGAAAGAGGGCAAATGTTCCTCCCAACCTTCCGGTAGTTCGCCGCTCATCGTTTCGCGCCATTGCTTGCCGAGGTCCGCGTGCTTCGTCTCGTAGTTGCTGACCAACTCGTTCCATTGATCTTCGAATTGCGCGCCGCGGTCGATTGATTCACGAAAATGAGCGAGTGCTTCATCGGGGACAAAAAATTGTTTGTCCTCGGGCCAGCCAAGATGCCTCTTCGTTTCGCGCACCGCATCTTCGCCGGGCGGGTCGCTGTGCGCTTTGCGCGTACCGGCGGTCGGCATCCCATAGCCGATCGTCGTCTTGACTGAGATCAGCGAGGGCCGATCGCCGACGGACTGCGCATCGCGAATCGCCGCTTCAATCGCCGCGAGATCGTTTCCGTCTTCGACCGTCGAAGTATGCCAGCCGTAAGACTCGAAGCGGCCGGGCACGTTTTCTGAAAAGGCCAGATCGGTGAAGCCTTCGATCGTGACGCGATTATCGTCGTAGAGATAAATCAGCTTGCCAAGCTTCAGATGGCCGGCGAGGGACGCGGCTTCGGACGCGACGCCTTCCATTAAGTCGCCGTCTGAAACAATCGCGTATATGTAATGATCGATGAGCGAAAAATCCGGTTTGTTGAAGCGTGAAGCCAGGTGCGCTGCACCCATCGCCATACCCACGCCATTCGCGAAGCCCTGGCCCAGAGGTCCGGTGGTGATCTCGACTCCCGGTGTCAGGACATTTTCCGGATGGCCAGGTGTCTTCGATCCCCACTGCCGAAAGTTTTTGATTTCATCCAGCGCCAGATCATAGCCGGTAAAATAGAGCAGCGAGTAAAGCAACATGCAGCCATGGCCGGCGGACAAGAGAAACCGATCGCGATTTTCCCATTTGGGATTACGCGGGTTGTAACGCATGAACTTTGTCCAAAGCACGTAAGCCATCGGCGCGGCGCCCAGCGGCAAACCCGGATGTCCGGACTTCGCTTTCTGGACCGCATCAATCGTCAGCGCGCGAATTGTGTTTATGCAAAGTTGATCGAGTTCGGGAGTGCTGTTGGTTTCCTGCTGCATTCTGACGCTCATATCGACTAGTTTCCGACTTTCAGGTTCCAAGTTTCAAGTTGTCATACATCCGGGCGGCTCTGTGCGAGAAAACTTTTCACGTTAAGACACAAAGTCGCGATGAAATCAGTGATGTCCTCAATTGCCGGCCCCGCTCTGCATTCCGCTGCCAAGGCCTCGGTCCCTTCTCTGCGGTTTCGGATCGCGGGTAGGAGGATTAACCGCAGAGCAAAGACCGAGGACTTCGCAGAGGGCCGCAGAGAAAACTGAATTAAAGAATTACTCTAAATCTCTGGCGACAACGAGACCAAACTGAGATGGAAGCCGGTAACATCGCACAAGCGTCGTTAATTCGTCCAGCATTTTTCCGCAAAAAACTTCTGCCCGCGTGGTAAAGTTTGAGTGGGCGAGCGGCCCTTCTTTAACGATCATGCAAGCACAGACTCTTAATTGTCCCAATTGTGGCGCAGCGATTTCATCTGACTCGCCGCAATGCCAATACTGTGAATCAAAGCTCGCCAGTGTAGCGTGTCCGTCTTGCTTCGGCATGATGTTCATTGGCGCTCGGCATTGTCCGCATTGTGGCGCCGCGGCGGTGGAAGCCGGCCCGGCGACGCTATCGGTTTTGAAATGTCCGCGCTGCGATGTTGACATGGCATCGATCGCCATCGCTTCAGAGAAGTTGCGCGAATGCGCTCGGTGCGGCGGGCTTTGGCTCGAGGTGGCCGCCTTCGAAAATATTTGCAGCAACCGCGAAGAACAGTCAGCGGTTCTTGGCGGTGCAACGGTGGCGCCCGCTCATCCGCTGACAAATAATGAGGCGAAAGTGCGTTACGTGCCCTGTCCAGAGTGCCGGCAACTGATGAATCGAATCAATTTCGCGCATTGCTCGGGCGTGATCGTCGATGTTTGCAAAGGCCACGGAACGTGGTTCGATCGCGATGAATTGAGCGAGATTATTCAATTCATCCGCGCCGGCGGACTCGGGGTGGCGCGCGAAAAAGAAAAACGCGAGATTCAGTACGAGCGCGAGCAACTTCGCGCCGAACAACTCGCCGCTACGCCACGACCCGGCGCGTTTGAGCGGTTCGCGTCTCAGGATGAACGAATCGAAGGGCTGTCCGCGGCGCGCGGGCTCTTAAAATTTCTGATCAACTGATTGGACTCGCGTGTTCCTTACTCATCGGCCCACCAAATCCGCAATTGAAAAGTTTATCGACGAGTCGAGCCACCTGCCGTTGTCCTATGGTCCCGTTGGTTTAGCTAAAGAGTCGCCGCCGGGATTCAACGCCGATGTGGCCAGTGCTATCGTCGGCCATGGCGCGGATGCGTTCGCGCGGGCGCGGCGCGCGCTCACCGAATGGCGACACTTCGAGTTGGGATGGGTTGAGTTGTTTCCGCACGGCGCATCTACGGAACCCGGAACGGTCGTGGCTGTGTTGGCTCATCATTTGGGCTTGT
Source organism: Pyrinomonadaceae bacterium (assembly GCA_036403735.1). Classification (GTDB taxonomy): domain Bacteria; phylum Acidobacteriota; class Blastocatellia; order Pyrinomonadales; family Pyrinomonadaceae; genus UBA11740. The sequence continues at coordinate 199 of DASWQK010000495.1, read as the reverse complement.
GGTCGTTGAATGGCTGCCGCGTCGTTTATGGACTTGATGAGGAAGACGTTTGGCAGTTTGGGTTCGCCTATGGAACTTTGACCAATCATATAGAAATGGGCGAAGAGTCTTTCGAAGTTGCGATGGCCCGCGATACCGAAGAAGTGACTTACCGAATCCGGGCAGTTTCAAAACCTCGCGCCATGCTGGCTCGTATAGG
>DASWQK010000494.1:0-7522 GCA_036403735.1 Pyrinomonadaceae bacterium | reverse complement strand
GCTATTTGATAACGACGAGTCAAAGGTCGGCGAGCGCATCGGCAGCGGCATTCCGATCTTTAATGTAAACAAGATTGCGAAGGTCGTGCGCGAGCAGGACATCGATGTGGCCGTGATCGCGGTGCCCGCGCGCGCCGCGCAGAGAGTGCTGAATCAAGTGATGACCGCTGGAGTGAAAGCAATCCTGAATTTTGCGCCGGCGCCATTGAAAGCGCGTCTGGGCGTAAAGGTGAAGACGGTTGATCTCACCACCTCGCTGGAATCGCTTTCGTATTTCTTAGCGCAACCGCCAAAGCCGCGGCTCCGAAATCCTGCGAACAATAACGCCAAAGAGATCGACAGCATCCAGATCGAAGGACCGCACGCCTAACACATCCTGATGGACGAACAACTTGCACGCCGAGATCTCCTGCGCATCTGCCATCTGCTGTATGAGCGCAGCTACGTTGTTTCATCCGACGGAAATGTGAGTGTGCAGCTTGATGACGGCCGCATCCTGGCAACTCCGACGATGACCTGCAAAGGTCGGATGACCGAAGACTTGATTGCGGTTACTGATTTGGAAGGTCGCTCGCTGAATAACCAACGGGCCTCGAGCGAGTTGGCGATGCACCTCTTGATTTATCGTGAACGGCCCGACGTCAAGGCTGTCTGTCATGCTCATCCGCCGCATGGAACTGCATTCGCGGTTGCGGGGCTACCGATAGATCAGCCAATTCTTTCCGAGGTGATATTGACGCTGGGCTGTGTGCCGCTGGCTGAATACGGGACGCCATCAACCGATGAGTTGAGCGATGCGATGCGTCCTTTGGTTAAGCATCACAACGCATTGTTGATGGCGAATCATGGCGCCGTGGCTTATGGATCCGATCTTTGGCAAGCCTTCGATCGTCTGGAGACGCTCGAGCACACCGCGAAGATTGCGATCCTTTCGCGCATGTTAGGCGGCTCGCGAAATCTGCCGCCGGATGCAATCGAAAAACTGATCAATGTGCGCGAGGCAGCAGGCTATCTCGATCAAGGTGCTCGTTGTCAGGCGTGTGGTTACTTGCACGAAACGAATTTGTCTTGTCCGACTGGCGATCGGCCGGCGCGTTCTTATTCATCAACGGCTAATGGATCCGGAAGGGTCTCGCTGAGCCGGGAAGAGCTGGTTGAATTGCTTAGTCAGGCGGCGCGTCTGAATGATTCGTAACAGTGGCACGGGGGGCCCGCTTGCGAGATACGCGCAAGATGCGCATGCCACGTGCTATTCTAATCACGATTTACTTATTAAGATTTCTGACTTTCAAAAAACTTCTCACAGGAGAAACTGAATGCAAGAAGCACTCGGAATGGTTGAAACTAAAGGTCTGGTGGCGATGATCGAAGCTGCTGATGCCATGGTCAAAGCAGCGAACGTCACCCTGATTGGTTATGAAAAAATCGGCGCTGGCTTTGTGACGGCGATTGTACGGGGCGATGTTGCGGCCGTTAAAGCCGCAACCGATGCCGGTGCGGCCGCAGCCCGCCGGGTCGGCGAATTGGTCAGCGTGCACGTGATCCCACGTCCGCATGGCAGCGTCGACGAAGCGATGCCCATCACCGCACAAGCACACGCATGATTATCGCCCGGATTATCGGCACAGTCGTGGCTTCTCAAAAGGACGAACGGCTGGAAGGAAAAAAGCTGCTTATCGTTCGGCCCATCAATCTTGATGGCTCGGACACGAGCGGCTACGTGGTCGCGGTCGATACAGTCGGCGCCGGCTTTCATGAGCGCGTGCTGGTTGTCGCCGGATCAAGCGCTCGGCTGGCGCAGAACATGAAAGACATGCCAATCGATGCCGCAGTCGTCGGCGTGATCGACACAGTGGACATCATGCCGCCTGAGAAGTGAAATGCAGCTCGCACGCGTAATCGGAACAGTTGTGGCCACGATGAAGAACGATTCGCTCCAGAATCGCAAATTGCTGGTCGTTCAATCGCTAAACAAGAATTTGGAGCCACAAGGAAAGCCCCTGGTGGCGGTCGACGCCGCAGGCGCCGGAATCGGCGAATTGGTTTTCTGGTGCCGGGGCAAGGAAGCGAGCTTTCCCTTCAAACGCGAAGACACGCCGACCGATTGCACCATCATCGGCATAGTTGATTCAGATAGTCATGTCTGTTGTGGCTGATTTGGTCTTGGTACTTTGGTCTTTGGTCTTTGAAGATGCACAGTGTAATCACTTAACTCTCGCAGGAGAGCAAAGACCAAAGATCAAAGTCCAAAGACCGCTTTTCTAAGTTATGATTCTCGCCAAAGTTCTCGGCAACGTAGTCGCCACCCAAAAAAATCATCGCTATGACAATGCCCGCGTGATGTTGTGCGAAAGTATTAGTCCGGAAGGTGAGGCGACTGGCTATACGGTGCTGGCGCTCGATGCGGTTGACGCCGGCGTGGGCGATACCGTCCTGATCGTCCAGGAAGGATGGAGCGCTTCCACGACCGCGACCGGAAAAGCGGGCGCTGCGATCGACTCCGCAATCATTGGCGTTGTTGATCGAATAGACTTGCTGAAGAGTCCGTCCTCCTGAACCATCCTGTTTAGAGTTGGCACTTGTGCCAACGGCGCCGACAAATCCGGCGTCTAAACCATCCGAACGGAAGTTTTCAAAGTGAGCAGTAATGAAGATCAAGCACGGTTAATAGCGGAACGCGTCGCGCGTCGGATCGCCGGCGGGCATGCGCAGAGACCCGCGGCTAACCATTCGCAAGTCGCGGCGCCGCTAACCCCGTCCCGGGCCCGCATGATCGATTTCGTTTCGCCGGCTCCTCCCGCCGCGACTACGATAAGTATTGGCACACCAGCTTCAAACACGCGAGAAGCGGACGTCTCCCAAAGAATCTCATACGCGCCGCGGACCCAGTCACCGTGGCTTGCTCCTTTTTCGCGGGCCATGGGTGAGCCGTTAAGGGAGGGAAACAGCTCTCAGTCAGCGGTCCGCAGCCCGCAATTGATTGAGCATGCCAGCCAGGAGAGATTTGGAGTCGAGGAAGCGGCTGTCTCTGAGCTGGTTGAGTTTTTCGAAAACGAAAAGCAGTGCGCGGTCGATCCCAGCGGCAAGCCCTGCGACCACTGCGCCATGTGCAGCTCGCGCGGCTTCTGAATTTTTATTCTTCCAGCCTGGAAAAAAATCCATGAAAACTATTGACAGCCCCGAATTACCGGCGTAGTATGCGCGCGGTGGAGTGAAGTGGAGCAAGGTGGTCTCAACGACACAAACAAACTCAAAACCAGCGCACAGGGCACAATCGTCTCCACTCAACTCGGGAATCAGTCTCAGTGCTTCGAGGCAATTACACAGCACGAATCGATTCCAAGGGCCGGCTCAAAGTGCCGACCCTTTTTCGGCGTTACGTTGAAGACAAGTACGGCTCGGCGCTTTATGTGACCAGTTTGACGGGTGAATGCGTGCGCGTTTATCCGATGCCGGAATGGGAAGCGATCGAACAGCGGCTCGCTTTGTTGCCTTCGATGGATCCCGCGCGGCGCAAGTTCCTTGACAGGACGAACTACTACGGACAGCAGTCGTCGATGGATACGCAGGGACGCGTGCTCGTACATCCGCTGCTGAGAAAGAGCGCCGCGGTCGTCGGCGATGTGGCGGTGCTTGGCTATTTGACATACCTGGAAGTTTGGGAGCTCGACAAGTTCCAGCAACGCATGCTCGCGGATCCATATACCGAGGAAGACGAGGCGGCGATTGCCCGATTGGGAATTTGAAAGGTCCACAGTGTTTTCAGTTGAAGAACTAACTCAGAGCCGCAGACCAGAGTCTGGGCTACCTGTTAGTTCTTTGAACGAGATCACGGGGCGGTGGTAATGGCGGAGCCTTTGGGGGGCAGGGGCACGCTGTCTCATCGCCCCGTGCTACTTCGAGAGACGATCGAGTTGCTCGCAGCTGGGCGCGGCGGATTGTTTGTCGATTGCACGGTAGGCCTGGGCGGGCATAGCGAAGCAATTTTACAAGCATCTCCCGACGCGCAAGTGCTGGGAATCGATCGCGATGAAGAAGCGCTCGGGTTGGCAACAGAGCGATTAGCGCAATACGGCTCGCGCTTCCGCTCTGTGCATGCTGATTTTCGTGAACTTACGCGGGTCCTCGCGACAGCGAAAGTCAGGCAAGTACGCGGTGTTGTTGCCGACCTCGGTGTTTCGTCGTTGCAGTTGGACTCGCCGGGACGTGGGTTCAGTTTCCGGCACGAAGCGCCGCTCGACATGCGCATGGACATATTGGGTGGCGAAACTGCGGCAGAGTTGCTCGGTCGTCTTTCGGAAGTAGAAATTGCGCGGATAATTTTTGAGTACGGAGAAGAACGGCGGTCTCGTCGCATTGCCCGGCGGATAGTTGAGCGACGAGAGCGCGGCGAACCAATTCAGACGACGCATGACCTCGCAGATTTAGTAGCGCGCGCCGTCGGGCCAGATAAAAAACGGAGGATCCATCCCGCCACTCGCACGTTTCAAGCGTTGCGGATCGCGGTCAACGGTGAACTTGAAAACCTCGATAGTTTCTTAGTTCAAGCCGTTGACCACTTAGAACAAGCTGGGCGTCTCGCGGTAATCAGTTTTCACTCGCTTGAAGATCGCATCGTCAAGCGGACGCTGTTAAAGCTTTCCGGTCGATGTCAGTGTCCGCCGCGTTTGCCTGTATGCATTTGCGGCGTCACGAAGCAAATTTCAATCTTGACGCGACGGGCGATCGTTCCAGGTGAAGAAGAGATCGAAGAAAACCCGAGAAGTCGCAGCGCAAAGTTACGAGGCGCAAGCAAGAACTAGATTGATAAGCAGTTCGGAGTTCCGCCTTCAGGCGGCCTTACTAAACGATGCCGCGTAAACGCGGAACTCCATACCCAACACGATGCGTAGAGTTCCATCCAGACATCGAAACGCACCCGTCGCGCGAGAGCGCGATCGCGGGGCGCTGAAACGATTTTCCTTTCTCTTAATTTGTGGGTTGCTGCTCGCCGGCGGATTCGTTTACGCGGGCGGTCAACATTTCGCCGCCCTTAAGCTTGGTTATCAGGATGAGAAATTGCGCAACGCACTTACCGCAGCTCGCGAGGACCAGCGCCGGTTAACCGTTGAGAAAGAAATCGCAGCCAGCCCGGCGCGCCTGGAGCGAGCAGCTCGACAGCTGGGGATGCAGCCGATCCAGCCTGCGCAAATTGATCCATTGAGACAGCGAACCGCTCCACGTGAATTGAAAGTTCCCGTGGCTGCGAAAATCTCCGCGAAAACGCCGGCAAAACTAAAAACTCAGCAACCGCGCGGGAAATAAGGACGGGTCGCTGATGTGATCGCATGTTTGGAGAGTTGAATGCCCCGTCGTGCTACTGCCAACGAAGCGCCACGTGCCGAAAATTCGCATCGCCGCATACTCTTTGTGGCGATTGCCCTGGTTCTGTGGATGCTGGCAATTGGCGCTCGCCTGGTTCAGCTGCAAATCCATCAACACGATAACCTGGCTACCCGGGCTCGAAATCAACAACTGAGTTCGATCGAAACTGCGCCTGCGCGGGGACAGGTTCTCGATCGGCAAGGTCGTGAACTGGCTCGCAGTCTTGATACCGAATCCTTCTACAGCGATCCCAGTGAAGTTAAGAATATCGACGAGACCGTGCGCAAGATTGCCTCGGTAACTGGTCTCGATCGCGCCGATCTGATTAGGCGTTTCAACGACGCGAAGGACGCGAACAAGAAGTTTATCTGGATAGTTCGCCGGCTGGAGATGGAGCGCGCGAACAAACTCGACGCGCTGGAGATCGAGGGCGTCTATTCGCGTAAAGAACCGAAGCGTTACTACCCGAACGATACGCTGGCGGCCCACGTGCTCGGCTTTGTCAATGCGGATGAATTGGGGCTGGGCGGGGTTGAGCAGTCTTACAACGAAAAGATTCGCGGTGAGGCAGGCAAAGTCTACCTGGAGGTCGATCGCGATCGGCGGGCGTTTGAAAGCTATGAAGTGCAACCGCATCCCGGTCAGACGGTAGTACTCACGATCGATCAGCTCATCCAGTATCGTACTGAGCAAGCGCTCCAGGCGGCCGTCGAGCGGAGTCATGCGAAGTCTGGTACGGCGATCGTCATGGATCCGCGCACGGGAGAAATCTTAGCGCTGGCGAATTCGCCGACCTTCAATCCAAACGACGCTGGAAAAGTCTCGCCGGAAGAGAAAACCAACGGCGCCGTGCAAAGTATTTACGAGCCCGGTTCGACTTTTAAGATCGTCGCGTTCTCAGCCGCAATTGAAAAAGGCCTGGTAAAACCTGACGACAAAATCGATTGCCAGATGGGCTCGATCACTGTGGCCGGTCGCGTGATTCACGATCATAAACCCTTCGGCGTGTTGACGGTGGCAGACGCGTTGGCGCTATCGAGCGACGTCGCGGCCATCAAGCTGGGACTGTTGGCCGGCAATGATTCGATGTACGACTACATGAAGCGACTCGGATTTGGATCGCGCACCGGAATTGATCTAGCAGCGGAATCTCCCGGCATCCTTCGCCCGGTTAATCGGTGGCAGCCGTCGTCGATCGGATCGCTGGCGATGGGCCAGGAGATCGGGGTAACGCCGTTGCAAATGGCCGCCGCTTATTCGGCAATCGCGAATGGCGGCACCTGGATCAAGCCGCACGTCGTGCGTGAACTGCGCATGCCCGACGGTACCGTCGTCTACCAGGCAAAACCGGAGACGCGTCGGGCGCTGAATCCGGAAACAACCGCGGCGATGCGTGGAATGTTCGAAGGCGTAACGCTGCACGGCACGGCCAGGAAAGCACAGCTCGACGGCTATACGGCCGCGGGGAAGACCGGCACCGCACAGAAGGTCGATCCAAAGACGCACGCGTATTCAGCAACGAAGTTTATCGGATCGTTTGTGGGGTTTGCTCCGGTAAACAATCCGGCAGTCGTGATCATCGTGGTAATCGACGAGCCGCAGGGTTCATATCACGGTGGTGATATAGCCGCACCGGTTTTTCGTGAAATCGCCGAACAGGTCTTGCCGGAATTGAACATCACGCCCGATACCGAAGTGAAGAGTGCGCCACCAATGATCGCGCAATTGTCGAAAGCTTCGCCTCAGCAGATCAAAGAAGACGCCGCGCAAGTCCAACGGCGCGAAGAGACCTTGCCGAAGATGGTCGCAGCGAAAAGCTTTAACGGCAAAACAAGTGAGGTGGTTCTGGCGATGGCCACGAATCGCGGCGCGCTTATGCCGGATCTGCGCGGCCAGAGCGTGCGCGACGCCTTGCGCCTGTGCACGCAGCTCGGATTGAAATTGGAAGCGCGCGGCGACGGTTTTGCTATGCAGCAGAATCCGGCGGCGGGTACGGAAGTCGACGTCGGGCAAACGGTGCGGGTTGATTTCGCCAGACGAAATTAGTCCGAAACCGCCTGCGGTAGCGGGCGGTGTCAGAAGCCCGCGCGTAAGCAAGGGCTCCGTGGCGGAAGTTGCCCTCCCTGACGGTCGGGCTTCTGACACATAATGAGAACGT
>DASWQK010000493.1:0-6400 GCA_036403735.1 Pyrinomonadaceae bacterium | reverse complement strand
ACCCACCGGCCATACGATTTATCATTCCTTAAGACTTAGTTCATTCAAATCGAATAACCCGGCCGCGAATTACCGTTAGCGAATATGGCGGCAAAGAGATCCCTGGAGAGGATTTCGACTGAATTACTTTGTGCTCTGGCTCTTCCGCCTTCACCGGATAAGGATTGTTCGCCGGTCCGCCAAGTTCATATTGCTTACGCGAATATTGGTAGACATCGACGTTACCGGCAAAGCTTTGAGCGCCTCCTGATCCACCATTCCGAAATAATAGATTCGCATCGAACGACCGGGTTGGGTCTTTATTGATTAGCAGCACCGACCACAGACCGTCCGGCCGCTGCGCCGCGTAAGCGGTGACCAATTCATCTCCATTCTCGTCACGCACATCAGACGACGCCAGGAATAGATCGTGCGCGTCATCTCTCGGCTGCAACCATTCCTGCGCCAGCAACCGCGCGCCCCAGTAAGTCGCCGTTGGCTTCAGGATGTGGCCGCGATCGTCACGGAAGAACATCATGTTGTTTCCGCTCGAGCACGGCTGCTCGTTGATCACCTGGCTCGCTTCATAACCGTACAGGTACGCCGCCTCGCCGCCCATGGTCAGAAAACGCGCGACGCTGTCCGCGTTGAGCACTGCGCCATTGAGATCGACTTCGGCGCGCGCGCCAAACGCCGAATAGCCGTACTCAGTAATCATCCAGGGGATGTCGTGCGACAGTCCACCCTCCTCCAGTTCGTTCAGCGCGTGGGTGAGCAGCTGCGTCGATTCAGCGAGTCGCTGAGGCCGGCAATCATCCGGGAACGGATACCACTCGAACGAAAAGAAAGCGAACTTGTCGAGCTGCCCATGGCGCTTCAGATATTCGATGAAGCGACCCATCCATCCGGCCTTGCCGAATTCAATGCGGCCAGGCACCTGCGTCTGCTCGATGTCCTGCAGGCTCGGTCCGCCGAGTTGCAGCGCAGGATCGATCTGGTGAATCGCTTTTTCGAACTGAAGGTATAACGCGCCGTAGTGCTCGGGGTTCACGAATTGCCCGTCGGGTTCTTCACCCATTTCGATCCGCGCAAACGGATAGCCCCGCGCTTTCAAATAGCGAATTTCCGACGCGACATTGTCGGGATTATCGAACAACACCGGCGCCGGCAGGAGCAGCGGCAAGCCGTTCGTCAGTCCCGTCTTGAAAATGAAATCAAAGCCGGGTTGTTCGGTGTCCGGGTCGCGATCGATGGCGCGATGCCATGGATCGGTGGAAGAAACATAGATGTCTGTCTGGTGTTTTCGCGCTTTTCCATGATCGAGCACGTCATTCAGCCGGCCTTGATTATCGAGCGTGCCCAGGTAGATTTCGCGAATCGCGTAGCCCAGCCGGTCGCGTATGTCCTTTGATCTCGGCCCGGTCCCGGAACTCTGGTTCAAGCGAATGCGGACATATTTCACTGTCATCGGCGCGTCGGCCAATTTGATCAGGGCGTTTCCACCGGCGCCCCTGGCGATATCCCCATGCGGAAACGGGTGCCACTCTGTCGGCAGTCTTTGCGACAAATCCTCTTCGCCGACGAATTCACCGAACTCGACCGTGTAGTTGGTGGCAAACGGCTGCGCCCAAAGAATTCTGATCGCATCGACTGGTGTTTCGTTATCGAGATCAATCATGAGCCACTGCGGCCCGCCCGAATTTTTTTCACCGGTAAAATGTTCGTCGAGATAAGGATTGCTCTTCCAGAATGTTGCCGGATCGCCATCGTCGATGCGCGAGTAGCCATCGTCGTTTGCCTGATCGATGGTGTTGCCGCGCCGCGGCAGGCGGTAGCCGTAACTGACGTGAATCGGCCGGCGGGGTTCGCTGCTTGAAGTCCAATACCCGCGGGCGTGTGCGGGATCGCTCCACGTTCCATTCGGATTCCAATGCCATGCTTCTCCCGCAAGCTCAGTTCGCAAACGATAGGTCAATGGCTTGAGTCCCGCCGACAGCATCGCGCTGATATTTGCAGGCGAGAGCTGCCGATCGGTTTCTCCCTGTTCGTGACCGTCCACGCCGGCGCCGAGAGCGCGTGAGGGAATGATGCGATTTGCTGGATGACCGGGCGTGAAGTCGACGGTGACGGTGGCGCGGGTTTGCGCCAGAAGGGCAACTGGCTGGATACAGAGTCCGAGGCAAATAAGGAGTACGAAGGGTCTTACAATTGAGTGGCGACAGAATGTCTCAGAAGCCTGGCCGTGATCTGGAGCCTGCTTAGCCGAACCGGCCCTGGCTGAGACGCGGACTTCCGACACGATGCCCATACTATCGCTGCTGAAAATCCGGCGAGCCGATCAATAGCGTGCTCATCTCTGGAATGTAGCCGGTCACTTGCCGTGGAGGTTGTTGCGTAGGCGTCCCGTTGCCCGTGAAACCAACTGATACGTTCGCAGTTGCTGGAGGCGTCTGGATGACGAATGCTTCCGTGCTGGTGTTCTTTCCGAGCGCGGTGCGCGTAGCGGCAGAAACATCGCCCATCAACATTAAGGAGATCAGCCGCAGAGTTACGGCGTCCTTGTTGGCTTGATCGATCCCGTTCAAAAGTTTCGTCAAGTCGATGGTTGTCCCTTTGATTCGATTAGTCGCCAGCGCATTGGCGAAATTCAGTCGCGCGACCATTGCGCCGCTCGACAGCCATTGTTCCGCGCGATCCGAGTAGCCATCCGGCGTGATGCGGCCAAACAGCGGTTGGCCCATCCGGCCAATCAAATCCAGCACCGGCCGATCGCCGTCGGTTTCTGCGTTCATCGCCCGCATCGCGGCGGCGACGTATTCAAGAGGCGAGCGCACCTTCGCGCGATAAGCCGTCGTAGAAAAGAATTCAGGCGATGTAATGATCGCGCGCAGCGTCTCGCGAATCGATCCGTCCGTCTTGAGAAAAACCGCGGCCGCGCGATCGATGACCGACTGCGGTGGATCGTCGCTAATGAAACGGCGAGCCAGCTTCGTGGCTATGAAGCGGGCGGTCGAAGGGTGCGTGGCCAGGATGTCCAGCACGCGCTCGCCGTCAGCGATACCCCCGCCCGGGAGAATTTTGTGGCCGAGGACGATTTTCTCGCCGTCATCATGCAATCCCGGACGATAAAGAAAGAGACCCTGCTCATTTGGTTTTTGAATAGTCCAGCCTGAGAAGCAACGGGCAATTTCCTGTACGTCTTTCTGCGTGTATCCGCCGTCAACGCCGAGTGTGTGCAGCTCCATCAGCTCGCGCGCATAATTTTCGTTGAAGCCGCCGTCCGTCCCCGCTGGTTTGTCTCCTCTGGCCGGATAAGGACGCGGCACGCTGGACCGCCAGTTGTCGAGATAAAAAAGCATCGCCGGCGAGTGCGCGGTGGCGCCGAGCAAATCGCGAAAGCGCGCCAGCGCAAAGGGCCGAATCGTTTCACGATCGTATCCGGTGAGCAGATAACGATCGTCATCTTTGTTCGCGAAGATGCTGAAATGGTTCTCCCAAAAATCAACCATCAACTCGTAAAGCTGTTGGTCGCTGTAAACGGCGCGCAAAAGCTTCGCGCGCTGGAGTTCGGTCACGACCATCTGCGGGTTCTTTGGCGGAGGAGTCGGTTTGGGTGAGGCGGCCGGAGCGGCAGGCATCTTACTCACGTCGTCTTTCGTTGCGTCCATCTGCATTTCGTTTTGCATTGCAGACATCGCCGGCAACTTGCCTGGTTCCTGATTAGCCAGGTTAGGTGTCTGGTTCACCGCGGTCTCGACCTTTGCGACGACCGGTGAGGCAGAGGGTACAGGTTTCGGCGGTGTGTACTGCTCAATGATTACCGGCGTGGCCATCCCTAACGTGGGCAGTCTGCGCAGCTTGGCGATCGCGGTGCTGTTGTCGATCGAATCAGGATCGAGCTGTTGATTCATAAACGCTGCGACCCCGGTTGCCTTAACTTTCTCAAAGTCGCCCGGACGCGCGCCGTACGTCAGACGCGAGAGCACATGCGCGATGCGCTGATCGTCAGTCATCGTCGACTGCTTCTTCGTCGATCGCTGTGCAGCCGTTAAGTTGAAACTCGCCATCACCTGAAAGCCGAGAACGAAAACCAACATGGACGCAACGGCTGATCGTTTCATTGCCTTGTGTTTGAAAACATTTCCAGCTCTCATGATTTCTAAAGCCTCCGCATGACACGAGCATTCTAACGCGTCGCTCGTTCACAGCAAACACTACCCCGCGCTTCGCTCTTTTGGCGGTCTCGGATAATGCGTCTGATTGCAGATATTGATCGCGCTTAACGGCAGCGATCCAGGATGCGGCAAACCGTCGAAAACATTGACTCCCCTTTGCGAACGTTCTATGCTCTCCGCGTTACTCATGATTTGACTGTAGTTTGCTGTTCCTTGCCAAAATACTTCCGAGTCCCGAGCGTTGGTCCGGAACTACCTACGACAAGCAAACAGCTCTGCTCACTGTCCTCGCAACGATAACGGCCGCGGAATCTAGTGGTCGTTGTCTCATCCGCAATTCCAGCTTCATTGGAAAGGAGCGCGCAATGGATTCCAGTCTTTTTCTTTTGTGTTCCGTGGCAGGTCTAATTATGGTGGTCGGAAGTCTGTTCCTTTTATGGCGCGGCAGAATCTATCTCGATCATAAAGGCGAGCAGGTCACGCAAATTGAACTGCCGATGGGAATCAAATTCTCGACTCAAGTACCGGTGCTCGTAATGTTCTTTTTCGGCGTCGTGCTGCTTGTTTATCCGCCTTACTATTTCGGCAAGTCTTACCATGATGCCAACCTTTGTCCCGACCTGAGCTTGCACAAAAAAGACTTTCCGGAGATGGTCGAAGTTAGCAGTAACATTTACTCGTCAACGCCGATTGACGTGTACGCCGTGGTTGGTTGGCAGGACAAGGTGCGCAATACCGTAATTATGGAACTGCCGTTTAGAAAAGGGGGCCTCTACCGCCTTATCTATTCTGACGGCCGCGGCGGCATGATCCCTTCGGACGTTTTCACGCTTGAAGATCGACAGCCGCACACGTTGCGAGACATAAGAATTGCCGGATTAGCGCCGGAAGCGCCTTCGGAAGAAATTGCCCGAGTGGACTCTGACAAGAATAAGGAAGCGAACTTCAAGTGAGGTACCGACGATGAAAGTGCCAACTATTTCGCGCGTGCTTGCAGCCGTTACGATCATGCTCGTTCTTTACATCCCGGCGACGGCTCAGCAACTTACTTTCACCGGCCAAATACTGACGACGACCGTTTCCAAAAGCCAGGTTCGTCGCTTCAACATAAAACTTTATCCTCCCAAGGCCAGCGGCAAACCCATTCTGGTTACGACTTCCGACGCTGTCGGTAGATTCAAATTCGCGGGTTTGTCGCCAATGTCTAACCTGCTGGAAATATATCTGGGGACCGTACTGGTGTATCAGGAAGTCATCAACATCACGAAAGATCCCAACCAAAATCGATCTGCGGAAAAAGTAGTTTCTGTCCACCCCTGAAATTCTCCTTCGCTTGCGTGCAGGGTTGTCCCGCGCCAACAACCTGTTTCCGACTTGCCCAGACCAACGCCAAACGGGACAATATCTCGAATCTCTAATCGTTAATACATGAATACCTCGTACCGAAACATTCGCGCGCCCCGCGGCGCCACGCTCAATTGCAAAGGCTGGCATCAGGAAGCGGCCCTACGCTGCCTGATGAACAATCTCGATTCGGATGTAGCGGAGAAGCCTGAAGAGTTGATCGTTTACGGCGGCGCGGGCAAAGCTGCGCGCAACTGGGAATCGTTCGACGCGATTGTGCGCTCGCTTCAGAGTTTAGAGAATGACGAAACGCTATTGATTCAGTCGGGCAAACCCGTCGGGATTTTTCGCACGCACGAATACGCGCCGCGCGTTCTGATCGCAAACTCAAATCTGGTCGGCGCGTGGGCCAACTGGGACCATTTTCACGAGCTGGAGCGCAAAGGCCTGATGATGTACGGCCAGATGACCGCGGGCAGTTGGATTTACATCGGGACGCAGGGCATTGTGCAGGGCACGTTTGAGACTTTCGCGTCGATGGCTGACAGACATTTCGGCGGCGATCTGAGCGGAAAACTTTTGGTGTCAGGCGGGCTAGGCGGCATGGGTGGAGCGCAGCCGCTCGCGGCGACCCTGAATGGCGCGGTCTTTCTCGGGATTGAAATTGATCCGGAACGAATCAAGCGGCGGGTGCTCACCGGCTATTGCGATCGCATAGCTTTGACGCTCGATGAAGCGCTCGACATCTGCGAAGACGCGCGCGAACAGAAGCGTGCGGTGTCTGTCGGACTGGTTGGGAATTGCGCTGAACTGCTTCCTGAGATCATTCGTCGCGGAACCAGGATTGACGCCGTCACCGATCAGACAAGCGCGCACGATCCTTTGAATGGTTATGTGCCGGC
>DASWQK010000492.1:0-3237 GCA_036403735.1 Pyrinomonadaceae bacterium | reverse complement strand
CACAGACTTCAGTCTGTGTTCTGACACTGAGAAATCACAGACTGAAGTCTGTGCCACGATAGCGGCGCATTGCCGTTTTAAAGCTGCGATAGTCGCCGGCGATGAGCGCGAAGCCACCGATCGCACCGATCGACGCTCGCGAAAAATTTTGAATTTCGGACACACAACTGCGCATGCCCTGGAAGCCGTAACGAATTACCGGCGCTTTCGTCATGGTGAAGCGGTGGGATACGGAATGATCGTCGCCGCTGAGATCTCAAAGAGTCTAGGCATGCTGAAGCCTGGCGAGTTAGAATTGTTGCGCCGTGCGGTCCGCGCGTGCGGCCCGCTGCCGCCAGCAGACGACATAAAAATTGATGAACTGATTGGGGCAATGAAAGGCGACAAGAAATCCGTCGGCGGACAAATTAAGTGGGTTCTGCTCGAAGCGATCGGCAGAGCGCGAATCGTCGATGGCCGTGAGGTCAACCGGCGGGCGTTGCGCAAAGCTTTACACGATGGTTTGCAAATGCGTGTCAAAGAGACAACTTAATAATGAGCGAAGCTGTTCGATCCGGTCGCAACCGCGACGGGTTCTGACACGACGCTCGATAGGCGACTATGAACACTCTCAAAGTTAGCAACATACACAATGCACACGGCGGCGCGCGTCTGAAACTAGTCGTCTTTATTATTGTTTTTGGCCTGATCCTTTACACAGGTTACCTTTACATTCCCGTGGCCGTCGACGCGTACTACTTCAAAGATGTAATGCAGAATATGGTGAACCAGGCGTCGGCGCAGGGCAGCAGCACTTCCTGGGTGAGAGATCAGTTGGTGAAGAGCGAGCCCGATTACCACGTTCCGCCTGAAGCAGTGATTACTCCCAGCGTCGAAGATAAACGGATGTCCGTGCGCGTTCAGTTCATTCGTCCGATTTCATTTCCCGGCTACACCTACAACTACGAATTCGATCACACCGTGCAGAGCACGACGTTTCTGACGAAGTGAAGCTACGCAAATTGTTAGACAAGATCGGCCGAACGAAGGCAAGCCGTAGAAGCAGTCACTCTTAAATCATCATGGGTGCGTGCGACTCGCTAGACGGCGGGATGCGCCGCAGTTGCGAACGCTTTCAATTGCACGAGTGCTGCCGGCGCTTCACCCAGCCAGGTCGTTGGACAAACTCCACAGCGAGTGCATTGATTGACGGAGGGACAGGGAGCGGTTGAGCGAGCTTCGTGCGCGCGTTCGTCTTCCTGCTGCATGAAGTCGCGAGAGATGCCTGAGTCGACGATGTCCCACGGAAGCATTTCATCGTAACTGCGCCGGCGACTGATGTGAAAGTGCGGATCGATTTGCGTTTCACGAATCGCCGCATTCAAATCGCCGTTAAGGCGCGCAGTTGATTCAATCACACGAGAAATGCGCCGGTCACCCGACGAGAATAAAGCTTGTTCGTGAGCAATACGCGCGGACATTGCCCGCACTTCGACGTTGGGAATCCGCGCGAGCTTCTTACTGACAAACTTCAGGCGACGCTTCAATTCTTTCTCTTCACAAATAGGTTCCCACTGAAATGGCGTGTTGGGTTTCGGCACGAATCCGTTGAGCGAGGGAATGATCTTACCGGCGCGACCGAAGCGTTTTCCCGCTTCGAGCATGCGGTCCTTTATGCGCTCAACCAAAACGATCATCTCTTCCAGATCTTCATCCGTTTCCGTCGGCAAGCCAACCATCATATAGAGCTTGATGGTGAGCATGCCGCGATCGAAAACCGCGCCGCAAATGTCGACGATCTCGTCGTTGGTGAGATTCTTGTTGATGACCTTGCGCAGACGATCCGATCCGGTCTCAGGCGCGACCGCGATTTGCTGGTCGCGCGATTCAACCAGCGCGTCAAGCAGTTCGTCAGAAATTTGATCGAGGCGCAGGGAAGAAACCGAGATGCGGTAATCCATGGCGCGCAGGCCCTGGAGAATTTCGCTAATCTCCGGATGATCGCAGACCGCAGTCGAAACTAAACCGATCTTGTCCGTCTTTGATCGCCACGCCCGGGCTTTTGCCAGGATGTCGCGCGCGGGCACGACCCGGGGCGGCCAGTAGTTGTAACCGGCCCAGCAAAAACGACAACCCTGCGAGCAGCCGCGTGAAATCTCGATCAAAAAACGATCGCCCATCTCAGCCTGCGGCGCGAAAATCGTCGTCGAGGGGGCGAAGACTTCATCACGTCTCAACTGATCGATCAGATCTTTTTGCTCGCGGCGAATGGCGCGGCGCAAGCTGCCCTCCTTCGGATTCTCAGCCGAAATCGCGCGGCCTACGCGCGCGGGCACGCCATCTTCCGTCGGGGTATAGGCAGCGATAGTCTCATCGTCGTGGTAACTGACTTCATAAAAGGAAGGGACATAGAACCCGCGGCCTTGTTGGGCCAGCGCCAGCAGAATTTCTTCTTTGGAGCCATTCTCGAGAATCACATCGACGAGTTTTGGCCCCAGGATTTCACCCTCGCCTACGGCAATCACATCGGTGAAGTCAGCAATCGGTTCCGGATTCAGAAATGACGAGGCGCCGCCCATCACGATTAAGGGATCATGTCTGGTCCGATCCTCCGACCACACCGGCACGCCGCTCATCTGCATCATGCGGGCCATGTTGACGTAATCGGTTTCGAATGAGATCGAGAAAGCGACTACGTCAAAATCGCGAACCGGAGTATGTGATTCGAGTGACAGCAGAGGCGTGCGCGTTCTTTCGTACTCGCGCATCTCGTCAATTGGAGCATCCGCGCGATCGCGTGCGGCTTGATCGTAACCGGAGCCATTGCGCGGATGCTTATGTAACGGGCTAGCGCCCCGCATGCTACTGACACTGTCCGGCAGGAAGACTCGTTCGCATGAAACGTCAGGAATGTTGTTGAAGATTTCATACATCGCCTGAAAGCCAAGGTTCGCCATGCCGATCGAATAGACGTTCGGATAACAAAGAGCGATCCGCAGTTGCGCCCCGCGCTTGAGGACCCAGCCCTCTTCGGCGGCGAGTTTTCGTTTATAGCTTTCGACGATCTTCTTCATGAATTCGCTTTTCCCCTCTCCCGTTGGGAGAGGGGCCAGCGGTGAAGGTCTGCGCGAGACGGAAATAAAAAGAGTCTCTTCCTTGCTAAGCCCTCACCCAACCCTCTCCCAACGGGAGAGGGCTTAATACTTATCCGTGCTGCACTGTTTCCAAAAACGCTTTGAGCTTTCGCGAGCGCGAGGG
>DASWQK010000491.1:0-10369 GCA_036403735.1 Pyrinomonadaceae bacterium | reverse complement strand
CTGGTGTTCATCGATGCCGAGCACATGATTCTGCCCAACGCGATTACTTACCCTGGAATCGTCTTTGCCATCATCACTCGGGTCCTGGTGCCGTATCTCGCCGGCCCCGCGCATTTCGATGACCTGCCGCAGCTCCTGAATGCATTTCCAACTCTGCCGATTGGACTGGTGTCGATCATCGGCGCGGTCATCGGGGCGTTGGCCGGCGGCGGATCTCTGTGGCTGATGGGTTTCATGTGGGAGAAGTTGCGCGGCGTCGAGGCCATGGGCTTTGGCGACGTGAAGATGATGCTGATGGTCGGCGCGTTTCTGGGCTGGCGGCTCACCATTCTCACGATCCTGATCGGAGCACTGACAGGATCTATCGCCGGAATCGCGGTGATGTATCGCCGCGGCCGAAATATGCAGATGATGCTGCCGTTCGGAATCTTCCTGGGAATCGGCTCGATCGTTTCACTCTTGTTCGGCGCGCGCATCATCGCGTGGTACGCATCCCAGTTTCGCTAATCAAATGCACGCCAGCCGACTTCAAATTCTCCTGACCATCGTCGCCGGTCTTTTCCTGCTCGGCACCGTCGCCATCTTTGCAGTGTTTGCGTTGGCCCCCGGGACTGCGGTCGTCTATCGGCCATTCCTGCTGACAGCATTTGTCGTTACGCTGTTCATTAGCCTGGTTTGCGTAGCCTGGCTGATGCGCGGATTGCTCCGGCCGTACAGCCAGTTGATTGGCGAAGCCCAGCGCGCACCAGTCACGCATTCCGGCAAGCGACAGAATGAAGCGGCCTTTGTGCTCGAGACATTTCAGTCGGTCATCGCGCAACTTCAGGAACAACAGACAGAACTACAGAGACTAAGCGAGCAGGCGAGCCAACGCGCCGATTCGGCCGAAGCCTTCAGCGATCGCATTGTGGCCAGCATGCCGACTGGTCTGCTCGCGTTTGACGCCAACGGTCATGCGACCGTTTCGAATGGACCAGCGAGAGATCTGTTTCACCACAGTCGAATTGCACCGGGCCAGCACTTCAAGACAGTCTTTGCAGACTTCCCCGCGTTGGCGGAAATGGTCGACGCGTGCCTTTCAAGCGGGCGGTTGTATCGTCGCGAAGAAATCGAAACCACGAACGGAGCAGAGACAGCGAAACGACTGGGAGCTACGGTTGCCCCGATCGATCCAGCGTCTGAGACAGGATCGCGCGGCGCGCTCTGTTTGATTACGGACATCACGGAAGTAACGCGCCTGCGCGAGCAGGTTGCGCTGAAGAAGAATCTTGAGAGCCTCGGCGAGATGTCGGCCGGGCTGGCCCATGAATTCAAGAACGCGATGGCGGCGCTGCACGGTTACGCGCAGTTTCTGCAGAGCGTCGATCGCGACGAGCAAGGAAAAGTGGCGGCCGACGCGATGCTGCAGGAAGTCCGAAACCTCTCAGAGATGACGACCGCGTTTCTCAACTTTGCCCGGCCGCAGGCACTGCAACTCGAAGAGGTTTCGCTTGATGAATTGATTGAAGAGTGCGCGAGAGAGTTGAGCCTGCTATTTGAAGCTCGACGGGTCGAACTCGTCATCGCGAGCGCGCGGGGCAGTGGCCCGACCGTTAGCAAGGGCGCAATAGATATCCGCGCCGATCCCCGATTACTTCGTCAGGCATTACTTAATCTCCTCCGCAATGCCGCCGAAGCAATACCCGACGATCAAACTGATCGCAGAGTAAACATTGAGACTGCAGTCGAAGCCGACCAGGGGATGCACTGGGCATTAATCTCAATTCGCGATACCGGTCCCGGCATTGCTGCGTCCGACCTACAAAAGATATTCATTCCCTTCTTCACGACAAAATCACAAGGCCATGGGATCGGATTAGCGCTCGCTCACCGGGTAATAACCGAACACGGCGGCACGCTTACCGCAACTAACCAGCCTGAAGGCGGCGCAGCTTTCATCGTCAGGCTTCCATCATAGTGTCGGCATCAATCACGCAAAATGCGCACCCTGCGGACTAAGGTCTCACTGACCTGTTTCGCGTTAGCATCGAACGCTTGAATTCGCCAGCGCAATTGATCGGTATTCGCTTTTTCGATTAACCACGACGGCGCTCGATAACTTCGCGTGTCTCGCAGCACAACGGCCGACAGAATTTCAGCACCCGCCAGGTCCTCGATCAGTAGCTTGTAATACTTCGCCTGGGAAACGGATGGCCATGTGAATGCGATCTGTTCGGAAGGACCGAATTCCGCCATGTCCGCAGGCGCAAGTGGATAATCGATGGCGTTGTATTCGTCAACCTGAGATCCACCAGTGCCGACGTAATATCGCAATGTGGGCATGGCAAAACCTGACGCCCCACCGCTGTTGACGGTTCCCTGCCCCTCGTTCACGGCTTGCAGGTTCGATTGATTCAAACCGTCGCTCACCGATTCAATTCGAAA
Organism: Pyrinomonadaceae bacterium; assembly: GCA_036403735.1. GTDB lineage: Bacteria > Acidobacteriota > Blastocatellia > Pyrinomonadales > Pyrinomonadaceae > UBA11740. The sequence goes on along the minus strand of DASWQK010000491.1, from coordinate 7,945 downwards.
GAGCAGCAGGTACATTCCGTCAACTGTCTTCTCTATGCGCTGATTCTCCGGCCCAGGAATTGTGATCCTGCCAAGGGGCGGAAGGAAAATGTTGAAGCGCTTTACTTGCGCGAACCTTCGCTGAGTCCCACGTTCTTCGATCGGCAAAGTTGCTTCAGGAAGCAGATCGCGTTGACTGGGCGCGGTTTCGCCCGGCTTGACTATTTCCCAGCGTCCGACCAGGCGTCCTGATCCGGTATAGAAAATCTCAGCGGTAATGTGTGGCAGGATTTCCCCGGACTTAACGAACGGCACAGTCTTGTTTCCACCGTCCCACAACAAACGAACATTCGTGATCGAGAAAGGCACTGCAGCCCCGTTGCCGCCCAGACGCAAAGTCACAGGAACATACTCGTCGGGCCCGCCCGCCGGCAAAGTGAACCGCCGCACATAGAAAAACGTCGCTGTTGAGCCGCGGGTCGCATCCAGATACGCGCGCCGGGCAACCGAAGGCGTGACAGACATGATGTCGGTATAGGCATTGTGGCCACTCAGGCGTGACTGGTTGTAACGAATGGGCAAACGACCGAAGATTACATTCGGATCGCACTTCATTCCGACGTCCGGAGCGGCGGAAATTAACGCGCCACACCACGTCGACTCGGCGGGCAGGTGGTTACCGAGATTGCCAAACGTTAAGAGCACGCTCGTCGCGCCCTGAGAATAGACGGTCGTTTCGCTCGGGGACACTTTGATTGATTGCGCCACTGCCGAGGTTGTGAATGCGCCGAAGAGCGCGAGGCCGATCAGGTACTTGCGCATATGCTCAGTCCTCAAAAGAAAGTTATGTTCAATCCAGCATTAAAGATCTTGACTCGCGTCAGCGCCGAAGTGGCAAGTACGGAATCGTGTGAACGTGCATATCGATCCGCATAGCGGATAAACATTTGCGTTTGAACTTTCTTCAGCTCACCGCGATCGATGCCGACGTTATAAGAACATTGCGTCTCAAATTCGGTGTCTCGGCTTCCATTCGTTTTTGTGCGGTCGCCAGCGATCGTGTTCGATAATCCGGCAGTCCATGTCAGGTGCTTGTTCACCGTCCAGCTGGCAGTAGGTCCGACGCGCCACGTGTGGGCCAGTTTTGTGTGCTCCACATCGTTAGCGCTGTCGCGTGTGAAGTCAAAACTCAAGTTCAGCTTCTTCGTTGGATTGAAGCCGACCCGCGTTCCCATCGTCTGATTGACAAAGTCTGATCGCTCGTGCCCGCGCGGTTGGTTGTTGGTAAACGAGCGGTTGTAGCTGTAGCCAAGAGTGATCTTCTGAAATTGCCACTCTGCGCTGAACGTGTGGTTCGTCGAATACTGATTGGGCACTGCGCCCGGGTTGGTTTCAAATCCGCCGTTAACAGGTATGGCAGCGCCGAATTGATGTGTATCAGAGCGGCTGTAAGACAATCGCGGCAAGTATTTTGAGGTGCTCGAAGTTCCACCCCATAGCGCCGCCGCCGGCAGTGCGATCGAAAATTGTTCTGACCGAGTTAATGATTGCAGAATTGAAGCAATGTGCCGCAGGTTGTCATTGAATCGAGAGTGCCCGGCCTGAAAACTAATTTCACCGATGCTGCCGGTTAATTGAAAATCGTTCTCCAGTTTGTCAGCTCCAGCGGACGCGCCGAGGCTTTTGAACAGCGGGTCAACCTGTTCGTGTTTTGCCGCAACGCTTAGATTCAACTGCTTGCTCTTCGTCAAATGGACTCCGCGCAAAATGTCGTAGCTGATATCGAAATAGCGCGCATTGCGTGTAAGTAAAGGCACGGGAACGGTGTTAGTACCTTGATAAAGCAGAGGATCTGCCGGATTTCGATACTGGCTACGGGTAAAGCCGCCATCGAATTTGAAACGGCCGGCCTTGTCGGTGGCGATCAGACGCACGCTCCCACCTTTGCTGCGTTCGACATCGTTGACGCTTCCCTGCGAAACACTGTTTAGCGCCTGGATGTAAGCGTTGACACCGGAGAATTCGAGGCGCAAACCACCGGGCCGTTTCGGGATCAATTCAACACCGATCGTTGCACTCTGCAATTGGTGTTTGCTCTTTGCCAAACCGAAGAAGTTGCCGTAACCAACGACGCTCGTTCCATTCAATGCCGCTACACTGAAATCAAAGCGTTTCGTAATGGGCACGGTCACTGTGATTCCGCGACTAGAGAAACTGTTGACGAGGTGACGCGAAGAACCAAACGATGTGTGACCAATAGCGACCTTTGCACGACCCAGCTTGAATTGAACCAGATAGCTTGAAAGATCGATCTGCGGCGCTTTGTTTCCGAGCGTCGCAAACCGCAAAGCCTCGGGCTGAAAGGTCGAACCCGCAAAATCAAAGCTGGTTTGCGCTCCGAACCAGCCGCGAGCCATTTCATTGCGCATGGAAAACTGGAGGGTACCGTCCGTGAACGTCGCCCGTTCCTTTGGTCGACTGGAAGCCGGAAAGTCGATTTGCGCGGGTTGTGATTTGATCGCCAGGGCTAGTGATGGCACGGACGCCCATTTGTCGAAACCGAACTTGCCTGGTTTGCTCGAGTCTTGCGAAGGCTTAGCGACGGACCCATCCGCTTGTCCGGGTGATACCGCCGCTGCGGGCTTGCCGGATTCACTCTTCGACGATGTTTTGCCATTCGCAGTTGACCGATCGGCATCCTCAATTGGCGCCGTACCGTTGGTGTTTAGCAACGGCGCGGCGAACGATGGCGTCCTCGTCAGGGCTTCTGTCGGGAGAACCTTGTCTTTGACGACGTGCAACTGAAAGCGTCCAAGCTCGCGCCACGAATTGTCGGGGCCGGCGAGGTAAATAATTACTTGCGATTCACCCAACGGCAAAGGCACGAGAGTCGGACTATAGACAAGCCGAGTACCGTCGATAATGAACAGGCTGGTTACATCCGAGCGATCGATTAGTACAGCGACACGGCCTTCATTAGCCTTGAGCTGACGATTGAGAAGAAGTTCTATCGCGGTGTCTGGCGTCAGTAAAGCCTGAGTGTTGAAATTCGCGCTTACGGTCAGATCCTCTTGCGCCTGGGCGGGATTGTTTGGCGGCAATAGGAAGCACACCATCATCGGGAGCCAGCAGGACGCCTTTAGTGCCCGTCGTGAAAAGCGATACATTGAACTTATGTACTGCGTCGTGATCATCGCGAAAACCCATTGAGTCTAAGATTCTTCTTAAAACCCCTCCGTGGCATTTCCGGAATTCTGAAAATGCCACGCAGGTTTATTTGAGCGCTAAATACTGAAACCACGTGTTGCGTCCGACAGGATTGCGTGCCCGTGCCTTACGGATTCAACGCAATCCTGTTATTCACTGGTGTCCGCCTACTCACTAGTGGCCGCAGCGCCACAGCTGTCATAGCAGAAGCACTCTTTGTTTCCACGTGCCGGCCCGGAATGTCCAGTGGCTACCAAATGAACGGCGACCCGTATCGTCGCTCCTATGCACCTTAGGGTATGGGTGAACATCGGAGGTGCCGGATTGTAGGACACTCTAACCATGCGCAATCCGTAATCCCGCGTCCCTTGCTCGAAGAACAAGTCCTGTCCCTGGGCGCTTACTCTTGGACGCAGACTTTCAATCGGGCCAATGATCTCGTCTGTCGCCTGGCTGCAATACTGCGAGGCGGCGTTCTCGAGCAGGTGCTTTAAGCCGCCGCCTTCTCGCAATTCGGACTTGAGCCCTTCATCGTCGGCCTTTGCCAGCGCCTCTTCATCCAAACCGTCCCAACGGTCGGCAGCTTTTAGCTTTCTGATGGTGTCACGAATGGCCCCTTCAAGCTGCGAGCAGCGGTTCTTGATGCCTTCGGAGTTGGTTTTGAACGCGTTGAATTCAGTGCTGGTGACTGAGGCCTTCTTGCTCAGCACTCGATGCTGTTGGAAAACCTTCAGCCAGTCGTCGAAGAAAGAGTCGAATGTCCGCAGCTCACTATCCAACTTCAGTTCGGTCGAAGTGATGTTTACCGGAAGTGCGCTCGTCCTTGCCCGAGACATGCTCACACTTTGGATCAGCGTCAATACTAAGACAGCAACCAGGGCCGTCAACTTTCGCCAATTGAATTTTCCTTTGCTCATTTTTGTCCTCCTATTAGGTCTATGGTTTTCGAGATGCTACGAAGCTCGTAAGGCCTGTACAGATTGGCGAGCTTCGGCGCCAACGGTAGGCTGTTCCCGGATCACCGCTATTCGGTGGTGTCACAAGTGCCGTGGCACTTACACGAATAGGCTGCATGGTTAATATTGCCTGGAGATGTGAAAGGGTGCGCAATCATTCTTGCCCCATAACCTATGGTTGCCAGAACGCATCCGGCAGTTCTCGTAAAGACTGGCTCAGGCGGATTGTATGCGGCCGCCACCAGGCGAAATCCGGATTCCTGGGATCGCCGTTCTAATGATCGGTCGGCAGCTACTTTCTTTTTCAGATCATCGAGCGAACCGAGAATCTCTTCTTTCGCCGAAGAACTGCCAAGCTGCGAAGCGGCATCCTCGAAAAGCCTTTTGGCCCCGCCAAATTCACGCACTGAAGCCTTGAACTTTTCGTCTGTAGAGCTCGCCAGCAGATCCTCATCGAACGTTTCCCACTTACCGGCGGCCTTCAGCTTGTTTATGATCGAGCGGATGGCGTTGGGGACTTGAGACAAACGTTGCTTGAGAGCATCGTGATCGTTGTTGAGCGAGTTGAACTCCGTATTGGTAACCGAGATCTTCTTGCCAAACTGCGCACGCCTCTTGTCGAATTTGGCGAGGTCATCGCCGAAAGAATCCAAAGTGCCGAGTTCGGACGCTATGTTGACATCGGGCAACACGTTTGTCGGCGCTGACGAGCTTGTTGTTGCTCTGGACATGCTTACACCCCAAACGGTAACTATTGCCACCGCTACGCAAAGCGCCGTTAACTTGCTGTAGCTGAATTTTCTCTTGGTCATTTCTATTCTCCTTTTAAGTTTGATCGTTATTACGATCTTTGTTAGCGAGCCTCGCCGGGCATAGGCTCTCGTGGAACTGGTTTGGCCGCGAAGCCTTTCCGACCTCCAAAGAACCAGCGAGTCTCTTCGCCGTCGCTACAATGAATTGAGACAGATCAGCAACAAGCCATTCGCGGTTTCACTGGAATGCACCTGCCTGTCCTCAACCCAACGAAAGACCGTGCGCGAATTGACGTGGCGCAGAATCGCCGCCTCGTCCACCGGGACCATCTCAACCTGCGCGTCGCACGCCGCGCACCAACTACGGACCATCCGGGGACTGCTGATATAGAACATGCGATCGGTCTCAATGGTGATCTCGGTTCGTCTACGTTTCATGCCGCCCCTGTGTGGTTACGAAAGCCTTCCAACCTGACTTCTCTGGTGTTCGTTGCTCTTGTCTCTGCTCCGGCGATAGAATCAGCGGCATGAACAGGCCAACTGAATCGTCGGGTGCCTTGTCTTAGTTCGCGGAGACGATATTCCAACAACAAAGAATTCGTCTTTAACGCGCCCTAAACTTTTCTTAAAAGAAATCTAAGCGCAGTTATGAGCCAGCGAATGAAGGAGTTATACGAGTTCGGGAGCTTCACGCTCGACGCAACCGAAGGCCGTCTGCTGCGCGATGGTCAGGCTGTTTCGCTAAAGCCGAAGGTATTTGAGACGCTCGTAGTGCTGGTGGAAAACACCGGCCAAACGATGGACAAAGAGGAGTTGATGAAGCAGCTTTGGCCAGACAGCTTCGTTGAAGAGGCCAACCTGGCAGTCAACATCTCCCAACTGCGAAAGGCCCTGGGCGATAACGGAGAGCGTTACATCGAGACGGTGCCGAAACGGGGCTACCGTTTCGCCGCTCAGGTTACCAAGGTCCTGGCGGAGCGGGCCGACCTCGTCGTACACGAGCGCACACGATCACGCATTGTTATTGAAGAGCATGAGACAGCCAGTGGCGACGAGTCTCTGCGGACTATAGAGCCCGTGCGAGCCCTTGCGGCTCTGTCGGCCGCACCGCGCCTATCAACCTTGTGGCATGGCCGCAAGTTGATGGTGCTGCTATTGACGGGCGTGTTGGTTTCTGCGGCGGTTGGCTATCTTATCTACTCCAAACGGGTGGCCAGACCGCTCCCGTTCGCCGGGACGCGCACCCTGGCGATTCTCCCATTTCGCAATCTCAAGAACGATCGCGATACCGATTTTCTGGGAATCTCGTTGGCCGATGCCATCATCACTAAGCTGGACTATGTCAGCACGATCATCGTGCGGCCTTCCTCTTACATGGATAAGTATCGCGACCGCGATATTGAGCCGCAGGTGGCGGCCGCCGAACTTCACGTCAACACTCTGTTAACCGGCAGTTTTATGAAGGACGGCGACGACCTGAGAATCAACACGCAACTTGTTGATGTAGAGTCAAACGAAATACTGTGGCGCGACAGCATCACCCTGAAGTACGAAAAGCTTTTGACTCTTCAGGATCGGGTGGCCAGACAGGTGATTGATGGGATGAAGGTGCAGCTATCGCCCTCAGAAGACCAACGGCTTAATCTCGACACTCCGCACGACTCGTTGGCTTTCGAATACTATCTACGCGGCATTGATCTTTACAGCAAGAACGAGTTTACGCTCGCGGTCCACATGTTCGAAAAGTCTGTCGCGCTTGACGCGACTTACGCGTTGGCGTGGGCGCATCTGGGTACCGCTTACACCGCCGATGCTGCGTTCCGCTTTGGTGGGCGCGAGGACTACCAGCGAGCGCTAGAAGCTTACCAGAAGGCCCTTGCGCTTAATGCCGAACAGATCGAAGCGCGTGTCTTCATGGCCAATATGTTCACCGACACAAACCGCGTGATCCAAGCTGTGCCCTTGCTGCGCGAGGTCTTAAAGGCTAATCCGAACTATGCGCTGGCTCATTGGGAACTTGGTTACGCTTATCGATTCACCGGGATGCTTGATGAATCGATCGCCGAGTGCGAAAAGGCACGGATCATCGACCCGCAGGTCAAACTGCATAGCTCGGCGCTCAACAGCTATCTGTACGCAGGTCAATACGACAAATTCCTGCGCAGCCTGCCGCTGGACGAAAATGCGGCCTTCATCCTCTTTTATCGCGGCTTGGCGCGGCTGTACCTGAAAGACGAAAAGGGCGCCGCCACAGACTTCGATCGCGCCTATCAGTTGGATCCTTCGCTTTACACGGAAATCGGACGGGCCTTCAGCCTCGCCCTTGGCGGCGAAACTCGTAAGGGACTCAATTTGCTGAAGGGCACCGAGGCGAAAATGGATGCCCGCGGCGTGACTGACGCCGAGGCCATGTACAAGATCGCCCAAGCCTACGCCATCATGGGCGACAAATCGTCAGCGATTCGCATGCTCTCGCGCAGCATCGACGCCGGGTTCTTTTGCTATCCGTTTATCAATACCGACCCGCTGATTGAGAGCCTGCGCCACGAAGCGCAGTACGTAACCTTATTGAACTCTGCCCGCAAGTTGCATGAAGACTTTAAGAGCAGGTTTTTCTGACCTGTTGATTCGGCTCAACACTTCGCGAACAGGCATAAGTAAGACTAACTCCGGCGTGACGCCCAGGACGCCCTTAATTGCGCCGGCAAAGATCTTGTTTGCGGCAACTACGACTTTCTAAGCGCCGATCGGCCTGGTTGAAATGCCCAGTTGCGCTGTTTGCGAGCCGAAGTGTTGCTGACTTTCGAAATTGGCTGCGAACCGCGTGCAGTCCGTGCGGTTCCCTCTCGCGGAAACTGAAAGAAACAGTACTTGCCCTCCGCACGCAGCCGGCGGCTTGGCGTTCACGAACAAATACCTCAAGTGAATTGTCAGGTTAGAACGCCCCTGAGCTGAGTGCAGACTTCTCCATCACGCTGCCGGCGGTAGCGGAAACGATAACTTCAAAAGAGGCGACTGCTCCTGGTTCCGGAAGGCGGAATTGTGTTCGTG
>DASWQK010000490.1:0-3277 GCA_036403735.1 Pyrinomonadaceae bacterium | reverse complement strand
GGTTGCTAAGAGCTAAGTGCAAAGGGCAAAGCGTACCACGCAGCTCCTGTCTTAACTTTTAGCTCTTTGCGCTTGGCTCTTTGCGCGAGTTATGAGCTTTAACCTGGTTGACTATCTGCCGATCCTTTTGATGTTCGTCGTCGCGGCGGGATTTGCCGTGACCTTCATCGGGTTGTCTCAGCTGGTTGGACAAAGAAAACGCACGCGCACAAAACTGATGCCGTACGAATGCGGCAAGGACCCGGTCGGATCGGCGCGCGAACGCTTCTCGGTCAAATTCTATTTGATCGCGATGATTTTTATCTTGTTCGACATTGAAGTCATCTTTCTGGTGCCCTGGGCCGTAGTGTTCAGGCGTCTGTCTGCTCCCGAATACGGATTGAGCAACGTCGTCTTCTTTGAAATGATCATATTCATCGCGCTGCTCGCCGCGGGGTTGATTTATGTGATCAAGAAAGGCGCGTTCGATTGGACTGAAAACGCGCGCCGCGAAGCGGAAGCTGAAGCGAGACTGTTGGACGCGACCGAAAGACAGCGAGCAAAGAAGAAAGCCGCTTAGCAACTCGCAAGTTAACAACTTGCGCAAAAAAAATGGGACTCGAAAACATCATCGCCGAAGCACTGCCCGAGGTCTTAACGACGCAGCTTGATGCGCTGATCAATTGGGCACGCAAGTCTTCGCTGTGGCCGGCAACTTTCGGTTTGGCCTGTTGCGCGATTGAAATGATGAATGCGACCAGCGGCCGTAACGACCTGGCGCGATTTGGTTCGGAAGTGTTTCGCGCGTCGCCGCGCCAGGCAGACGTGATGATTGTCTCCGGCCGCGTGTCGCGCAAGATGGCGCCGGTGTTGCGACGAATCTACGATCAGATGCCGGAGCCAAAGTGGGTGATTTCCATGGGCGCGTGCGCGACGTCGGGCGGTGTGTTCGACAACTACGCGATTGTCCAGGGCGTGGACAAAATCGTTCCGGTCGATGTCTATATTCCCGGTTGTCCGCCACGGCCCGAGATGTTGATTCACGCCGTGATGATGCTGCAGGACAAAGTGATGAAGGAATCGATTCGCGATCGCCGCGACGCGCCGGATGAAGAAGCTCGCGAAGCGATCACGCCGGGCACTCTGCCGGTCACTGACGGCTCGAGTCTAGGCGCCAGCCAGGTGGCCGAGTCGAAGCCTTATACAATTGCGTCGAGACATGAAAAGCGGCGATCGTTTTGAAATATCAGATCTAAACTCTGGGATCTCAAATCTGAGATTTGAAATCTGAGTTAGCAGATTCCCCGGACTGAAGGTTAGATGGAACAGCCGAATTCGCAATCGAACCAAACCGAAAGCCAGGAGTCGAACGCAGCAGGCCCAACGCCGTCGCCAGTCGCGGCGGCGTTGCAGCGTGAAAACCCGGAATGGGTCCGCGAAGTAATCGAAGCGCTGGGCGAGACCACAATCATCGTGCCGCGCGAGCACATCGCAAACATCTGCGCTCTGCTTAAAACCGCGCCGGACTTTCAATTTAATTTCCTTGCAGACCTCTGTGGCTTTGATCGCGGGCCCGAGGAAGAGCCGCGGTTTGAAGTCAACTATCATCTGTTTTCCACGTTGAAACATCACCGCGTTCGTTTGAAAGTTTTGCTGAACGAAGACGATCCGCTGGTGCCGAGTGTCACCGCAATCTGGCGCACCGCTAATTGGCACGAACGCGAGACCTACGATTTGTTTGGCGTGGTTTTTGTCGATCATCCGGATTTGCGCCGCATTCTTTTGCCGGATGATTGGCAGGGACATGCATTGAGAAAAGATTTTCCCTTGCGAGGTTACGAACCGTACAGCCTGGAATAGGTCCTATGAGTCCCAGGCGTCCCATCGGTCCCATGGGACGAATATGAAAGATAGGACTAATACGACTGATGAGCACTGCCGTCAATATTCCACCGCAATTCGAAATCGTCGATCAGCCGCTCGACACGCAGATGACGATTTCCATGGGACCGCAGCATCCGTCGACGCACGGTGTGCTGCGACTTGAACTCGTGCTCGACGGCGAGATGGTCGTCAAATCCACGCCGGACATCGGCTACCTCCACACCGGCATGGAGAAGCTGTTCGAGTATCGCAAGTACCAGCAGGGGATCGTCATCACTGATCGAATGGATTATCTCAATCCGCTCGGCAACAACCTTGCTTACGTGATGGCGGTCGAGAAGCTTCTCCAGATCGAAATCCCGGAACGCGCGCAGACGATCCGGGTTCTTTTTTGTGAACTCCAACGGATCGCTTCGCACCTGGTGTGGCTGGGAACGCACGCGCTCGACATTGGCGCGATGACTGTTTTCTTTTACTGCTTCCGCGAACGCGAAAAAATTTTGAATTTGATCGAAGCGGCGTCGGGTGGCCGCTTGACGCCCTCTTATTTTCGCATCGGCGGATTGATGATGGATATTCCGGCGGGCTTCGAACGGCGAGTCAAACAGTTCCTCGACGACTTTCCGCATGCCGTCCAGGAATTTCATAAGCTGATCACGGGTAATCGAATTTTTCAGAAGCGCACGCAGGGCGTCGGCTACATCTCGGCCGAAGATGCGATCGATTGGGGATTGTCGGGCCCGAGTCTGCGGGGCAGCGGAGTCGACCTCGATATTCGCCGCGCTAATCCGTACTGCAGTTACGAAACTTACGACTTCGAGGTACCGACTGAGCCGGACTGTGATGTCTGGGCCAGGTACATGATACGCATGCGCGAGATGGATGAGTCGCACAAGATTGTGCAACAGGCTTTGGCTCGTTTGCGGCCCGGCCCGGTGAAAGCAGACGCGCCGAAAGTTGTTTTGCCCGATCGCGAAGCGATGAAGACGCACATGGACGCTCTGATTCATCACTTCCTGATCGTAGCTGAGGGGTTCGACGTGCCGGCCGGCGAAGTGTACATGCCGATTGAAGCTTCCAAGGGAGAACTCGGCGTCTATATCAAGTCAACGGGTGGGCCAAAGCCGGCGCGCGTTCATTTTCGCGGGCCGAGCTTTGTAAACCTGTCAGCGTTGCCGCACATGTCGCGCGGCGCAATGGTCGCGGACATCGTCGCGATCATCGGGTCGCTGGATATCGTTTTAGGAGAAATCGATAGATAGGCGGACCGTCTTTGATGAAAGCGATCAGATTTGTCGCTACAGTATTATTTATCACCGTTCCCGTGTTTTCGCAGACAACGGCGAAGACGACTTCGCAAGTCTTACGGCTTACGACCAAAATCGTGGACCAGAAATATTGCGACGGCGGCTAT
>DASWQK010000489.1:0-8610 GCA_036403735.1 Pyrinomonadaceae bacterium | reverse complement strand
AATGTGGTGATGAAGGCGTCAGTGCCAACCGACATCGAACTGGTTCGACGTCTCTTCGACGGCGACAAGGAAGCGTTTGCCGAATTGTATCGACGGCGGCACGGCAATGTTTATCGATTCGCGCTGTACATGACCGGCCGGCCGGAAATCGCTGACGATGTAGCTCAGGAAACTTTCATGGCGCTTATTAATAACCGCGCGGCCTTCGATGAAACCAAAGGGGCAGTCAAACCTTTCCTGCTCGGCGTTGCCCGCAATCAGGTGCTGCGCCGTTTGCGTCAGGATCGGCCCATGGTGCCGGTGGATGAACATCACGAAGAGATTGACCGCGGCGTCGCCGTGCGCGGTCACTTCTCTTCTTCTATGAGAAAAGAAAAAATTGAAGCAGTCAGAAAAGCAGTTCTGAGTTTGCCAGAGCACTATCGCGAAGTTGTTATTCTTTGTGAATTACAAGAGATGAGTTACGCAGAGACCGCGCACATCATGAATTGTGCCGTGGGGACCGTTCGTTCTCGCTTGCATCGCGCGCGGGCGATCCTGACGGAAAAACTAGAGACAGCCCGCGACGAAAGCTCGAGGTCCGACGTGGTGAAGTCAACGAGGTGTTTTGCATGAATTGCCAAACGTTTTCCGATCTGGCAGGTGACATCGCCCGAGATCAAATGATGGACGCCGGCGCGCGCACGCAAGCATTGGCGCACGCGAGCGAGTGCCTGAATTGTGCGGACCACTTGAAAGCCGAGCAACGCTTGACTGCGGATTTGCGCGAGCTGGTTTCAGCGACGAAAGATCTAACCGCATCGACGGCGGTCTGGGAGAGCCTGAGCGCCAGCTTTGACGTGCGCGGGGTAGCGCAGGTCACGACTAATCGCCGCAGATGGATTTACGCCGCGAGCGCGATTGCAGCGATGTTGCTTTTCATGTTTGCACTTCTGCCAGTCATGCGCAGGCATCGCCAGCCGGCTAATGTGGAAGTTTCAATTCCGACAAGCTCAACCGCGGTGCGGGCAATTCAGCCTACTAAAGACACTGAGACTCAGCCGAGACGAGATGATGTCGCGGTAGGCTTCAAACAGAAACCGCAGGTTATCTCGCATCGTCACTTGCCGGTACGCCAAACATCGATGCCGCAACTGAGTCAGCCGAAGGAAATCGCCACCGACTTTATTCCGTTGACCTACGGCGACGCCGACTTGGGTTCTGACGCACAGATGGTACGCGTGGAGTTGCCGCGCTCGGCCATGGCCAGATTTGGCTTACCGGTAAACATGGATCGTGCGGACCAGCGAGTGAAAGCGGATGTGTTGCTGGGCGCCGATGGTCTCGCTCGCGCAATTCGCTTTGTGCAGTGATCACGAAATTGGAGAGAGCCTTAAAACTTAGAAAACGCGGGCCGCGGCTCGCCAAACATTCAAAAGGAGAAGTTATGAAGAAAGCCTGGATATTCGCGATCGTTTTTGCAACTGCAATGTGGTTGCTCTGCGGCCTGAACGCATTCGCTCAACAGAAGGAAACTGCCCCGGCGACTGCGCCGGAAATCAGAGTTAACACACTGTCGGGCCAAATGGAAAAGGTCCCCTTGCTACCGGGAGCAAACACTTTCAATTTTGTTAATTCGGAATTTGTCTTCGACGGAAAGCCGATTAAGGGCTCTCCTTACTCTGCTGAGGCCGTCACCGAAACGACGCAGGTCCTGGGCGATGGCAACCGGATCGTCAATCGTTCCACGGCCACGCTCTATCGTGACAGTGAAGGCCGCACTCGTCGAGAGCAGACCCTTAAATCAATTGGCGGCGTCACCTCCGGCGCACTGCCGCTCCAGACAATCATGATTAGCGACCCAGTCGCGGGTGTGAGCTATTCGCTCGATCCCAGCAGTCGGACCGCGCACAAGAGTCCGATGGGCAGCTTTACGTTTCAGCGCGCGACGTCCGGGCCGGCCGGAACCGTCAACGGTACCTCGAACTTTGTTTTCAAGAGCGCTGGATCTGACAGCAGCCCCGCGCAGATCGGCATCGGATCGGGCGCAGGCAGCGGCGTGGGAGTAGTCTCGAGCACCACCAACATGACACCTCCGGTAATTATCGCGACCGCGGCGCCGAGTGGGGTGGCAAGCACCACTGCGCCGGCAGTAAGTTGGAACGCGCAGTCATCCAGCGGTGGCGGATATCAAGTCATAACTCGTGACGGACGCAGCGAGAATGTGAAAAAAGAGGATCTTGGTCCGCAAACCATTGAGGGAGTCGCGGCAACCGGAACGCGTATGACCTTTACCATTCCGGCCGGACAGATTGGGAATGAAGGTCCGATCGCGATCGTAGATGAGCGCTGGTTCTCGAAAGATCTGCAGACCTTTGTCATGACTCGTCATTCCGATCCGCGATCTGGTGAGACGGTCTATCGTCTGACAAACATCAATCGCACGGAACCCGATCACTCGTTGTTCGAGGTGCCGGGTGATTATCAGATCAAGGAACCGAGTACGCCTCTGATGCGGACTCGAAGACCGGAGTAGTAGCAAGTTCTTTTCTTGCGTTTCTCAAAGAGAGCCGCCGGTCGAAGAGCCCGGCGGTTTTCTTGTTTCTGGATCTTCGTATCCTCTTCAGTGAAGATTCACCACAAAGACACGAAGGACACGAAGGAAATGAAAAAGAAGAGTAGCTTTTTATTAAACCGTCTTTGTGTTCTTTGTGTCTTGGTGGTGAACCTTTCTTCCAACTTGATTGATCTCAACGCGCGCGATAGCCTCACCACATGGCAATAGCGAGCGTCGATTTCCATGATGCACTCGCCGTCTGGCGGCGCAATCTCGTGGTCCATCTGCGCGTGTGGAAACTGAATCTGGTGGCACCAATCATCGAGCCGGTCATATCGGTGCTTGGTTTCGGCTGGGGCATCGGCGCCCTGGTAGCGGGGCGAGTCTCCGGAATTTCCTATCTGTCTTTCGCCGGCGCCGGATTGCTCGCGATCACTGTGTTGATGCGGGCGATGTTCGAGACCACGTACGCGGCCTATTTTCGCATGGTCTATCAGTCGACGTACGACGCGATTCTGGCGACACCCGTCGATGCCGAGTCGTTGGCGTTTGCGGAAATTCTCTGGGCCATAACGCACGGTCTGTTCGACACGATAATCATCATGGTAGTCCTAACCGTGTTTGGCGCGGCTACATCGCCCTGGGCAATCCTTGCCCCGTTGCCATTAGTAGTCGGCGCGGCGTTTATGGCGGGCCTTTCGCTCGGCGTGACTGCTTATGTGCATGACATCGATGCTTTCAATGTTTACATGGCGCTGTTTTTTTCGACGATGTACGTGACGGGCGCATTCTTCCCGCTCGAAGTCCTGCCTTCATGGCTGCAGATACCTGCTCGAATTCTGCCACAGACAGAATCGATCGATTTGACGCGCGCCTTTCTCACGGGCCGCTTCCTGTCGCGGCACGTCTATGAAGCAATTTATCTGGTAATATCAGCCGTCGTAGCGTGCGAATGGGCCTTAAGAAGTTTGCGAAAGAGGATGGTCGCTTAGACAATTAAATCACAGAGGACACAGAGAAGAGATTGGCGTCAGCTTCGGTGCTTTTTTTGTCTAAAGTGATTTCTCTGTGTCCTCTGTGGTTAATTCATCTCGGTTAAGAGTCAATTGATGTCTACCCAAAAACAACAGAAGCAATCCAAGCTCGATCAACTTCGTGATCGTCAGCAGCAGGCAGAAGCAGGCGGCGGTGCGCAACGTGTCGAGAAGCAGCATGCCGCCGGCAAGATGACTGCGCGCGAACGCGTCGAGTTTCTCCTCGATGAAGGCACCTTTCAGGAATTCGATAAGTTGGTCGAGCACCGCTCGCATGACTTCGGTCTGGACAAGCAAATTCATCCGGGGGATGGCGTGGTCACCGGACACGGCTTGATCGATGGCCGGAAGGTTTTTGTCTTCGCGCAGGACTTCACCGTCTTTGGTGGTTCCCTTTCCGAAACTCACGCGGAAAAAATTTGTAAAGTGATGGACCTGGCGATGAAAGTCGGCGCGCCGATCATTGGACTCAATGATTCCGGCGGCGCGCGGATTCAGGAAGGCGTCGTCAGTCTGGGCGGGTACGCGGATATCTTCTTACGCAACACGTTGGCATCCGGGGTTATTCCTCAAATTAGCTGCATCATGGGCCCATGCGCAGGTGGCGCGGTTTATAGTCCGGCGATCACCGACTTCAACATCATGGTTAAGGACACGTCCTACATGTTCATCACGGGCCCGGACGTAATCAAGACCGTGACCCATGAAGACGTGACGAAAGAAGAGCTCGGGGGCGCGGCCACGCACAATCGCATTTCGGGAGTGGCGCACTTCTCTGCCGATTCAGATGAGCACGCGCTGCGGGTGGTGCGCGAACTGATATCATTTCTTCCTTCGAACAACCTCGACGATCCACCGCGCGTCGCGGCGACCGACTCGGCCGATCGCGCCGAGACAAAACTAAACACAATAGTTCCTGAAGCTTCGAACCAACCTTATGACATTCGCGAAGTGGTCGATTTGATTGTCGATGATGGTTACTTCTTCGAAGTGCATCGAGACTATGCGCCGAATATCGTGGTTGGCTTTGCGCGATTGGATGGAAGGAGTGTCGGCATCGTCGCGAATCAACCTGCTTATCTCGCCGGCGTGCTCGACATCGACAGCTCGATCAAAGGCGCGCGCTTCGTACGCTTCTGCGACTGCTTCAATATTCCGATTGTCACGTTCGAAGATGTGCCGGGCTTCCTTCCCGGGATCTCGCAGGAACACGGCGGCATCATCAAGCACGGCGCAAAGCTACTGTTCGCTTATGCCGAAGCGACAGTGCCGAAGGTCACCGTGATCACGCGCAAGGCCTACGGCGGCGCCTACTGCGTGATGGGATCAAAGCACATTCGCACCGACATCAACTTCGCCTGGCCGTCGGCAGAGATTGCGGTGATGGGAGCTGAGGGAGCAGTTGATATTTTGTATCGCCGCGAAATCGCTGAGGCAACAGATAAAGCGTCGGCCCGCCGATCCCGCGTGAATGAGTTCGAAGAAAAATTCGCCAACCCTTACATCGCCGCCGAACGTGGATTTATTGATGAAGTAATTGAACCTGCGCAAACGAGACCAAAACTGATCCGCGCTCTTGCGTTGTTGGAAAACAAGCGCGATCAGAACCCGCCGAAGAAGCATGGGAATATTCCGTTGTGAAGGAAGGATCTCATCTGAAGCCATGAATGATCATTACGTCTACGTTTACATCGATCCAAGAAATCTAGAAGAGTTCTATTACGGTAAAGGAAAAGGGTCTCGAAAAGACTCGCACTTGTTCGAAGAGTCGGATTCAGAAAAGTCTCGTCGCATTAGCCTCATAAAGCAAGCCGATCTCGACCCAATCATTCGGGTGATTGCCCGCGATTTAATGAGCATGATGCGTTATTAGTCGAAAAGGCGCTTCTTTGGAAGCTGGGACGCCAACTCACAAATATTTCTTCCGGCCACTACGCCACTAATTTTCGTCCTCACGATACCCTTCATCTTGAGTTATCAGGATTCGACTATCAGAACGGAAAGCGAACTGCAACCCGGTCGCTACCGCTCGCGGTACTGACCTCATTCGCACCGCGATCTCCGATTACCTTCCGTTTGGAATAATAATCCTTAGTATCAACGGCAATCGTTTACTGGTCTAAAGCCGATGATTGACGAAGTCAAACGCAACGTTGAGGTTGAAGTCAGTACCGGGAGCGGTAGCGACCGGGTAACACGCCAAGTCGTCAGTCATCGTCGAAGTCCGGCAGTTCATCGCCCTGCCCGTAGAGTACATAGTCGATTGCGCGCGCCACGCTGCGCTCGTTCCAAAGGTGTCGCTTGCTTCCCTTTTCCGCCCACGGGCTGTAATCGTGTCGCCAATGACCATCGCGCCGCATTTGTCTTGTGGCGTTTGCCTTGAAGGCAGTAAGAGCGCGTTCGGGTTTTATTGTTCCGATGGAGACGACTGCGTGGACATGGTTTGTTCTAACGTTGATTGCTTGCAAGTACCATTTGCGAATGGCGCAGGTTTCGCGAATCGCGACATTAATTGATTGGCGCTGCCACGCGTTCAAGGTGATCGGTTCGCCTTCGAGCACTTGTGCATTGTGCTGATGCCATCTTTTGTTTGGGTCAATGTAAGGAGACCTGAATCGATTGTGGAAACGATCAATCGAACCGCGGTCGTCTCCATGCAACCACGTGCCGTGACATCGAAACGTGATCAGGTAGCCGAGTGGGATATCAGTGTCATTCCACACAACCTCTATCTTATGTCAC
This sequence comes from Pyrinomonadaceae bacterium, assembly GCA_036403735.1. Taxonomy (GTDB): domain Bacteria; phylum Acidobacteriota; class Blastocatellia; order Pyrinomonadales; family Pyrinomonadaceae; genus UBA11740. Next base: position 2,298 of record DASWQK010000489.1, on the reverse strand, counting down.
CGATCAAGTAACTAAACTTGCAACCCGGTCGCTACCGCTCCCGGTACTGACTTCATCTGCTACGTCTTGACTTAACCCATCGCTTCGCATAGAAGCATCACGCTCTCTAATCACTCTTACGCGGAGTTAATATCAAATGAAACGATTACTTGTTGCGGGTTTGTTCTTAACCATGCTCTGTCTGCCTGCCCTGGCCCAGAAAAAGGGCGCAGATGATTTCAATGATCTCATCAAGCGCTATTACGCGGCGTGGAGCACGCTCAATCCTGACAATGCCTCGGTGTTTTATGCGAAGGATGCTGACTTGGTTTTCTTCGACATCGATCCGCTGAAGTATTTGAGCTGGCAGCAGTATCACGACAATTTCAAGAACAATGTCGGGCCCAGTTTCTCAAGTCTGACTATTACGCCGGGCAAAGACTTAAAGGTCATGCGTAAGGGCAATATCACTTTAACGATTCTGACGTTTCACTTGTCAGCCAAACAAAAGGACGGGACTCCAATCGAATTCGATGGCCGCCATACAGCTGTCTGGGAGAAACGCGGAGGACAGTGGCTGATCATCCACGAGCATGTTTCCAAGCCGCTTAGTTAGCGAATCGCGAGATGGAGCGCCGAAGGTGCGCAATGCAAAAGCCTGGCCAAAGGCCCAGGTTAAGTGTCCTTATAAACAATTGAGCGCTGAAGGCGCGAGATGAGATTGACTCCCTTCCCAGATATCTCGCGCCTTCAGCGCTCAACTTATTCTTGGCTGATGCTCCAGGGGCGTTACCCCTGGCTATTACATCTCACGCCTTCAGCGTGAATAGATGTGCGCTAGTCCTACGCCGCCATCTTACAGACATCTTTCTGCAACCTCTCTGAAACGTGCAGCATCATAGTGTTCCCGGCACAGAAACTCCCGGCAATACAATAATTCTCGAAAAAAGCGGGGTAGGAATTCGATGAGAAAAATCGTTACCTTTCTCATAGCGATACATGTGTGCGCGATTTCGGTTACCGTGGTTACGAATGCTCGGGAAGTAACTGCGAACAATTCTTCGCCAGCCTTTGTCGAGCTCGTCGACACGCCACCGATCGATACGCCAGCGGTGGAGACTGCGCCTGTAACCACTCTGTCCTCGGATGAAATAGATAAAGAAATTGCCGAGGCCACGCAGTTACTAAAATCGCGACCGCCTTTGGCCAGCCTCACGTCAATTAGACTGTCGATGTTTGATCCTCAGTCAGGCCAAATGGATTTCCTGTCGCTTTCGAAGGACTCGTATCTGGTGAAAGACTCGGACATCTTCGCAAAGACTGACAAAGGCCGCAATGTACATTTACGAATCGTACGCGCAAACGGAGTCAACACGGCCGTTACGGTTACTGATGACGCTTCCAATCGCGCCTTTCTGCCGCTGGTCGTCGAATTTCCGATTGCGAAGGACGGCGCTTTGAAAGAGACAGCCTTTTACACCTCAGCACATCCGGCCCTGATATCGCCCGCGGTAATTGCCAGTGGACAGAACTATGTGACGACGATGCTTGATCAGGCAGCCGTGAGCCTGGCAAAAACGGGCATCAAAATCGATCCAGGGATTGTCACCATCGCCCAGCACCTTGTTATCGTCGAGCACACGGACCATAAGCGTTTTCTCAACGAAGACCCAAAAGCCCTCTTTCCTGAGATCGTTTCGCTTTATGCGTTGAATCAAGACGACACCTTCAATTATTCCGTCAGCACAGCCGGCGCGGGTGGCATGATCCAGATGATTCCGCGCACTTACGAAGCGATCCGCCAACAGCATCCGGCCGCGAGTCTTGAAGCAGACTTTGTAACCGGTATGCGCGATCACGCCAATGCACTCAAAGCGATGCTGCTCTACATGAATGACACGTGGAACAAGTTGCAGGAAAGCAGCGAGGTGCAAGACGCTTTGCGCAATGGTACTGCGACAAAACCTGAACTGCTGGCCGCGGGATACAACTCGAATCCCCTGCGCCTTCCTGCTTATCTAAAGAATGGCGGCAACTCATGGCGCACGTTGATTCCAGCCGAGACTCAAATGTATCTCAACATTTACAGCTCAGTGGACCGCAATGTTCAGTTCAAGAAAACGGCCTCGCGGAATAATTTGTCGTCGGCAGTTATTCCGACGCAGCATGGAATCCTGGCTACGCTGTTGTCGTTGGTCACAAGCGAGTTTGCGGGCGAATAACTTCTCACTTATTTGTCCTTTCTTGAGTGGCCTCTCACGACTAGCCTAATAATCTATCCGGTCGCTATCCCGACCAGTCGGGGCCCACACCCAACCA
>DASWQK010000488.1:0-15440 GCA_036403735.1 Pyrinomonadaceae bacterium | reverse complement strand
AAAGCACAACCTTGATCAGTACAACTTCTATTTTCAGGATGAATGGAAAGTTCGTCCCAACCTGACACTGAATTACGGCGCGCGTTGGGAGTACAACCCACCGGCAAACACATCGCCGCACGATAACGTGTTCGTCGCGTCGACGCCGATCGTTGGCACGGCTTTGCCGGCGACACCGGTCGTGAATACACCGGGCGCGGTTTCATTTGTTAAGGCGCGGCACTGGTACGAAGGCAGTTTCGCCGGAGCAATTGGCCCGCGCTTTGGCCTGGCGTGGAGTCCTGATTTCAAATCGGGCTTCATGCATACGCTTTTCGGCGATGGCAGTAAGAGCGTGATCCGACTTGGCTATGGCATCGCGTTCGATACGATCTCGTCGTTTCAGGTGACGGCGGCCGCCGGAAGAGTTCCCGGCCTGGTTCAGAGTTGCACGACCTCTTTCTCAACCACGACAAATTCTTTTTCTTCTATCACCCAGGGATGCGTGCTCTCGGCCGCCCTCAACAACACGGTTGCTGGCGGCTTCCCCATTCAGCTGGCAGCGCCCACGGTGAAGCCTTCGTCACTGTTCACGCCTCCGCAGCAGTTGCGGACCAACTCGCCGCCCATCACAGTCTTTGATCCGAAGATGCATTTGCCGACTGTGCATGAGTGGAACTTCAGCATTCAACGGGAATTGCCGGGCGGCTTTGTGATGCAGGCGTCGTACATCGGGCGCCGCGGCGAACGGCTGTTCATGGCCTACGATGCCAATCAAATCAATTCCGACTCGATCGTTCCTTCGTTCCTGATCATGCAGCAGAACCGCGCGAAGGGTTGTTTGCCGTCTGGAGCGTCCGCTGGTACTTGCACGACTGGTGTGGCGCCGTCACTCTTGAGCCTCTTGCAGACTGCAGGTGGACTTAGTGCCGCAGCGGCAGCCACCTTCCTAAACTCGACGACAACTCAAGGCAATTTGGATCTTAACAGTGTCGGCAACCTGGCTCTCCGCATCGAGGACACCACGCTCGGTCTGAAGCTAAGGCCTAATCAGCAGTTCGCGGTGATTACCAAACTCGACAACAGCGGCGATTCGAATTATCACGCCGCTCAATTCACTCTGCGCCGGCGGTTCAACAGTGGCTTGGGAATGAGCATGGCCTATACCTTTGGCAAGTCAATCGACAATCAATCCGTCGATCCGGTGGGCGCTTCGTCTGGCGGAGGACTTTCGAATACCAACTCCAGAACGCCAACTGACATTCGCAACTTCCGCGACGAGCGTGGCCGTTCTGACTTTGATCGCACACATGTCTTAACCGCCGCTTCAGTTTGGGAACTGCCCTTCGGACATGGAAAACGGTTCTTGAAATCTTCTCCCGGAGTGATGAATCAGCTGTTGGGGGGTTGGACGGTCAATGCCATCTACACTTTCCAGAGCGGCGAGCCATTTGCGGTTCGGAGCGGTTCCTTCACAGCGAACGGAAATCATCAATCGCGTGCCGGCGTGCAAATATATACGCCGGCTAGACTGCAAGAGATCGCCGGGACACCGCTAGTCGGGCCGGTTGTGTTCAAGCCGGTAACATTTAACCCGGCTACAGGTCAGCCGTTCACGTGCGGGGTCGATCTAACGCAGGCTTTCTGCTTACCGGCTCCTGGACAAAACGGCGCGGGTCGAAACATCTTTGTGGCGCCGCATTATTGGGATCTCGATCTCGGATTGATCAAAACATTCGCCGTCACCGAGAAGTGGAAGCTTCAGTTCCGCATGGAAATGTTTAATGCCTTGAACCACCCGAACTTTGACAATCCGCGTGATGCTTCCACGGGCTCGCCCTCCATCGCCGCAACGAATGGCTTTGGTTCGGCTTGCTGTGCGACGGTCGCGCCCCCTTCAACGCAGACGATCGTGCAGACTGGAGAGGCTGCGCGAGTGATTCAGTTCGGCTTTAAGTTCCTGTTCTAGCAGACGGGAGCGATTGACGAGGCAGCGAGGCATCATCGATGTCTCGCTGCTTTTAGTTAGGAAGAGAAAATGACTGCCTTACGTCTGTCAAAACAAACGGCCATTTTCGCCTCACTTGTCTTTATTGTTTGCTCGTTATCCGTTGGATCGGCGGTTGCGCAAAAGCTGACCGCCAACGAAGTCATTGCGCGACACCTTGAGTCAATCGGTCCGGCGAAATCACGCGCCGCGATTGCGACGCGAATAATCTCTGGCACCTCTCAAGTGATTTTTCGGACAGCCCCGGAGGGCCAGGCGGTCGGCAAGGCTGTGCTCGCGTCTGAAGCCATGAAAAACCTGTTTGGAATGAGTTTCCCCACTCCGGTTTATCCGCGCGAGCAACTGGCTTACAACGGAGTTAGCTTCATGGCGGCATTTGCAACTCCGGGAACGCGTTCGGTACTCGGAAGTTTTCTGATGGCCAACGATGTAATTTTCAAACAGGGACTAATATGCGGAACGCTTTCATCGGCGTGGCCCCTGCTCGATCTGCAAAGCCGGGGCGCCCAACTGAATTACCTGGGCACAAAAAAGATCGACGATCATCTTTTACATGAGATCCGGTACACGCCGGGCGGAAGTTCAGATTTGAAAATTACGATCTACTTTGACTCAGAGACTTTTCGTCACGTCCGTACTGAATACGAGCGCGTGATCCCGGCGCCGATGGGGAAGGTTGAGTATTCAAACGTGCAGGAACGTGAAGGCCGCTACAAAATGATTGAAGAGTTTTCGCTCTACAAGACTGAGGGCGGATTGAATCTGCCGCACATTTATGGCATCAAGATATCCGTTGACACGGTGAATGGAACCTTCCTCGCCGATTGGACGATCAAGCTGACCCAGTTCGATTTCAATCAGAAGATCGATCAGTCCGCATTCAACATTACTGCCAACTGAATCCGCGGGCGTAAGCGTGCGGGATTCGCGGCGCGCAAAAAACTGCACGAGCATCCAATAAATTGCAAAATAAACCTTGACGCTTGCGCCAGCGGCTATATACTGGCGCGGTCTTTTCATTGTTACCTATACGCGCCCTGCCTCGGGCGAGACACAGACTGATAATCGTAATTTTCTAGCGGTTCGTTAACTTTGTAATTTGGTTTCTACCCCGGCTGGGGGTTGCGTTGGTTTCCTTCCGACGTTACTTCCCAGCGCCACTCTTTTTTCAGAAGGAGGACTTAAATGAAAAGGCTCTCGATCTTTCTCGGATTGGTCGTTTGCGTCGGAGTTTTGTGCACCGTTTCGGCAAGCTCCGCGCACGCGCAGACGGCTTCATCAGGCAGCATCACGGGTCTCGTCGCAGACCCTCAGGGCTCCTCAGTGCCGGGGGCGGATGTGACTTTGACTGACTTGGCCACGAACGGCAAGCAAACTACGTCGACAAACGACTCCGGGCGTTACAACTTCCCGGTCGTTTCGCCGGGCATCTTTGACATCACCGTAACTAAGACCGGTTTCAAAACCGCGAAGCTCGCGCAACAGAAGGTGAGCATCGGCCTGGTCTTGACCGTGAACGTTACTATGGAGGTTGGATCTCTGACTGAGACCGTAATAGTCACCACCTCACCCCTGGGTTCCGAGCTGCAGACAGCGAATGCCACGATTGGAAATACCATCAATCTCAAGCAACTTGAGCTGCTGCCAAATCTCGGGCGTGACGCAACCTCATTGCTGGGACTGCAACCCGGCGTAACGCCCAGAGGCGACATCTCTGGAAGTTACATGGATCAGAACACTTTTACCGTTGACGGTGGCAACAACACCGACGACATGGCGGGTAACACCATCGGGTACATAAATAATTTCACTGGCCAAGCGGGTACCCAGACAAATGGCATGGCCTCTGGAGTGGTCGCGACTCCGATCGAGAGCGTGGAAGAATTTAAGGTCAGCACCTTTGGCCAGACCTCTGACTTTAACGCTTCCAGCGGTGCCCAGGTGCAGATGGTTACCCGGCGCGGCACCGATCAATGGCACGGTGCAGGATATGGTTACTACTTTGCTACGAACCACGGCGCTGCTAACTCGTGGACCAACAACCACACAGCATTCAATAAAGGCATCGTACCTCCCAGCAGACCGGCATGTGCGGCGGGCACGACCTATAACACCGGCGACAACAATTGCGTGTTGCCGTACACTCCACTTATTCCAAATCACCGTAGCCGCTTTGGTTTTAGTGTCGGTGGCCCGGTGATCCCAAAGAAGATACTAGGCGGGAAGACCTACCTGTTTTTCAATTATGAAGGCTTTCGTTTTCCGGGCGCCGGAATATTCGAAAGAAACTATCCCACACCTGCATTGCGCGCTGGAGTCATTCAAGTGCCCGACTCCGCCGGCGTGTACCAACCATACAATCTGAATCCGTTTCCGGTTACCGTCGTTGTAGGCAGCGCCGCGACAAGCACCTCGCGTACCGTGACTCTGCCGGCCGCCGGTACGGTCTGTGGAGCAACCACTGGTTGCGATCCGCGTGGCATTGGCATGAGTTCAGCAATCAATAATCTCTGGACCAAGTTCCTGCCGATACCAAACGATCCGCTATCCGGCGATCAATACAACACGCAGGGATATCTTTCGACGCTGCGTCTGCCGCTGACGTCAAACAACTATGTCGGAAGAATAGACCACGACTTTAATTCGAAGAACCGCTTCTTCACGTCATTCCGTGCTTTCAAGTTGCTGAACGTCACGAACAACCAGGTCGATATTGGCGGCCTCCTGGGTGGAACTTTCGGGCAATACGCCGCTACGGCGCCACGTCCACAGCTCGGCGAGCTTTGGGTCATCGGTCTAACTACCAACGTTAGCTCACGACTGACTAACGATCTGCGGTTGAGTTATCTCTGGAACTGGTGGCAATGGTCTACGGCCGGCGATCCGCCACAATTTGCAGGTCTGGGAGGCGCATTGGAGATTGCCACTGCGGGTACCGCTTCAACTTCGGAAGCGACTACCGCGATGATCCCATACAACGTGAACAATCAGAGCACACGCCAACGAGTTTGGGATGGGCAGGATAAGATGCTTCGCGATGACTTGACCTGGGTCAAGGGCAATCACCTTTTCCAATTCGGCGGACAAATCCAACACAACTTTAACTTCCACACCCGAACTGACAACGGCAGCACTATCAACAATCAAGTTGTCTATCAGATCGCGAGTGGCTCGATCAGTTTTCCGACAGGCACCATTCCGACAGCCGTGCCCAGCTCTCAGCAGTCCCTGTATCGGAACCTCGCATCATCCGTGTTGGGATTGGTGGGCTTGACCCAGGTGATCTATACGCGCACTGGTCCTACTCTTACAATCCAACCAATCGGCACGCAGGCCAGGGAGGAAAGCACAATCAAGTACTACAGTGCGTACTTTGCTGATACCTGGCGCTGGAAACCTTCGCTGACGATCACCGGCGGTCTTAGTTATATGTATGAGACGCCTCCGGTCGAAAAGAACGGCGCGCAAGTCGAGCTCGTCGACAGCACTGGCGCACTGGTCCACACGAACACCTTCATGGCGGCGCGCCAGGCCGCGGCTCTCGCCGGCCAGGCTTACGCCCCGATTCTCGGCTTTGAAACAACCGGGAACTTGAAGCTGAAATATCCCTACACACCATTCAAGGGAGGCTTCAGCCCTCGCATCGCCGTCGCCTGGAATCCGAACTATAAGTCGGGTCTCCTGGGCAAGGTTTTTGGTGAGGGAAGTACGGTTCTGCGCGGAGGCTACAGCCGCACCTGGGGTCGCATCAATGGCGTAAACCAGGTTCTGGTTCCACTACTCGGGCCGGGACTGCTACAACCGGTTACCTGTGCTTTCGCTTTGAGTAACGGGACATGTGGAACTGCTTCGCCAACGCTCTCAACTGTATTTCGCATTGGGCCAGATGGTTTGGTTGCACCCCTGGCGGCGCCGAGCCAAACTTTGCCCCAACCATTCTTCCCCGGCGTGGCCGGCGCGCCGGTGGCCGGAGACTCAACCGTCCTCGATCCTGATTACAAACCCGAGAAAGTGGACACGGTTGATTTCACTATTCAACGTCAAATCTCGCGAAAGTTCGCCTTCGAAGTAGGCTATATGGGCAAGCGGGCGAAGAACATCTTCGCCGAGATTGACATCGATGCGGTGCCATACATGATGACTCTTGGAAGCCAAACCTTCGCCAATGCTTACAAGAATCTTTACGTCAACATGTGCGGTACTGCGGGAGCGGGAGTGCTGGGTCCAACCTGTGTGGGAAACACTTATTCCGGGCCTGCCCAGCCGTTCTTTGAAGCGGCATTTAATCCCGCTACGGCGTTCGCGACTGGTGGTTATTGTTTTGGCTTCGCCACTTGTACCGCCGCCGTGGCCTCGAAAAATGCCAGCCTATTCGCAGCCACCAGAGTGTCTGACATATGGGCGGCCTTAAACGGAGGTACCGGGTGGAACCTTGGCAAGACGATGTTGAGTTCTCAAGCAACAGCAATCAACACGACTACCAGCCTCGGCTACTCGAACTACAATGCGATGTTTGCGACCCTGAGGATGAACGACTTCCATGGAATCACCGCCATCTCGAACTTTACCTGGGGCAAAGCACTCGGTACCCAGCAGTTGGCGCAATACAACAGTTCAGAAACGCTGACTGATCCGTGGAACATCAAGAACAACTACGGACCGCAGAACTTTGATATTAGAGTTCTGTTCAATGCCGGAATGACCTATAAGCCGGCGATGTTTCACGGAATGCATGGATGGAAGGGCAGGCTGCTTGATGGCTGGTCGGTCTCTCCATTCGTGACAGCGCAGAGCGGTTTTCCAATTCGCGTAACCTTCAGCGAAGGCGGAAACTGTTCGGGTGACTGCCAGGGATTCGGACAAGTCGGCAACTCTGCCAGTTCGTCCACAGCGTATGAAAATGCGCTGCCCAACGGACAGATTCCGCATAGCGTACTTTATCGGAATGTCGTCAGTGCGGGCGGCGTCGGTACCAACAACGTGGAAGGCAACAATATTTTTCAATATCCGCTCGCGGTCTTCCAACAATTCCGGCGATGCGTTCTGGGACTCGATCAGAATTGCGGAGGCACGGGTAACCTGAGAGGCTTACATCGTTGGAATGCGGACGCGACGTTGGCCAAAGACCTGAAGTTCACGGAACGCGTGGGGGCGTCGTTCACCATGCAATTCACGAACGTCTTCAATCACCGGCAACCGTCAGATCCCAGCAGTCTGAGTCTGAGCAGCCCGACGAACTTTGGCAAGATCACAAGTTCGGTCTATGCCGCACGCCAGATGGAGATTGGTCTTAGGATTCACTTCTAAGACGAACTCACTTTGATCCAAACTAAAAGGGGCCGAGCGATCGGCCCCTTCTTTTTGTCTTCGTAGTTCAGAGGGTTAAAGAACGATGAGATAACAATCTATCGCCAGCCGCACGTGTAAATTGCTCCTTGCTCTTTAGCAATCTCCGCGAAGCGTTCTTCGTAATCCTTGGCGTACTCTTCAACCGCGCGCTTGATCTTACCGAACAACCGGCAATGAAATTTTTCCTTGGCGACGCGATCGCGCAGGAAAAGCATCGCGTTGGCTTCGCCCCAGTATTCGCGATCTTCCCAAATCTGCACCGGGTTGCCGCCCATCTTATGGGCCATCTCAACAAGTCTCGGATCATTGATGTTGTAGCCGTTGCTCAAGAAAATCTTGTTGTAGAGGGGAAACAACTGAACCTGAAGATTGTAAAGAGATTGAGGCGTCGTCGAGATCTTCATCACATGCCCAAATTCATGCGCAATCTTTGTCGCTGCCAGCACGCTGCCGTTGATTAGTTGCTTCGACTCAAATGGCTCGAGGGCATTCATCACCGGATAATAAACCGCACTCGGATAGCCCTCGTCGATCTTTTCTCCCAGCATAATCGTGGCCGCCACCAATTCGCCCGAATCATTCCATTTGTACTTTCCGGTGCCGGCGCCCTGCAGGCTCTTGCCGCCGATGGTGATTGTGATTTGCAGCCGTGGATGGTGCGAATACATGTCCCACTGCGCCTTGCCGATGTCGGTTGAAAGAAATTCAGTCTTCCACTCGTCGTATCGTTTCTGGTATTTGGCAGGAATGACTTCTTTGATGCCGCCGGCCTCAGACGCCGGGGCTGCCGACGCATCGCGCACAAAATTGCTCTTCGGCGCCAGTCGTTGTGCATTCACGATCTGGATGCTTATCAAAACTGTGGCCGCCAGCAATAGCGCCGTGAAAAGAGTTCTGGTTGATCTCATCGGGATGTCTCCTGTGTGAGCTGACAACTAAAGGGGTATGCGACTTTTAGACTATGCGGCTTTCCAAGTCAACAAAGAAATTGCTCAAAGCTTAGAGCGTTCGGCTTTCGCGCCGGTTTTGCTTCAAAAGGTTTTTGTTCTTTCTTAACAGGCTGCAAGCATCTACTGGGGCATCATGATTTCGCCAGCTTGAGTCATCGGCATAAAGCACGCACTGGACCACCGCCCGTTCGGTAAACTGAGGATGCTTGTCGTGTGAGTTTGAAGCCCGGACCACGCGCGTCGGCGGCGAACGCAATTGACTCTTAAACGTAACGATCTTTCCGGCCTCGACCTTCTCATAGCTCAGAAACTGGTGCCGTCCCAGTTCATTGTTACTGCCCTTGTCGATGAAGACGTAATCCCAGGCAACTCCTTCTATCAATTTTGCGCCGTCGTTCTTGATCTTCATCGAGTAGACATAAACGATCGGCAACCTGGCGGGTGGGTCGGGGAACACTGAGCTTCCACCAGCGGCGGCGCTTTGAGTTCGAGTAGCGGCGCGCGCTGCATCGAGCGACGAGCTCGGAGCCGCGGCAGATGTTCTCGATGCCGGATCGTTAAATGTGCCGCCAGTAGGAATGGACGAAGGATCAAAGTTTCTGGGAAGCCGAACTTCTTTTTCCCAGTGCAGTCTGAGAATTTCGATATTCGATTTACTCGGATCGTTTATTTCCTGAGCGAGGACAGTCGCACTCGAGAAGAGCAAGGCGCAGCTCAACAATAACCATTTCGATCGCTGGGCCGCCGGGCACTTGTCCTTCATAACTTCCTGACCTCTTTCGGAGAGGGGGCTGTTAACGATGTAGGAATCGTCGAAAAACGACGCCGGCTAATATACTTCAACTGAGGTGGAAAAACATCAAGAATGTGGCACGAGCGTCTTTGCGCGTTGTCACAATCAAGGGTAGAGCAGTGCCCGGGCGCGTTGCCGGCGGAAGTTCTCCAGGCCCGGCGACCATGAACGGATCAATTCTTCGGCCGACTCCCCACGCTTCAAGCGCTCGAGTGCGTCTGAATTTACGAGCAAGCGTAAGTAGCTATCAACTTTCCAGTCGGCGGCAAAAAGCGAATGCAGCGCGACCGCAATTTCAATTCCCGTGAGCACCGATTGAAATCTCGCTCGCTCCGTAATCACGATATTGACGCCACCGCATTCTTCATTCTTGAAAACCGAAGCGTTTGGCTTGAAACGAATCGGAACAAAACGAACCCCGGGAATTCGCCGCGAGTTCAGGTGGGCGGCGAGCTTTGGGCCGTCCATCCACGGCGCGCCGACGACTTCAAACGGAGTGTCGGTCCCGCGGCCGACGGAAACGTTTGTCGTCTCGAGCAAACCGATGCCGGGATACAGTGCTGCTTCCGTCAGACTGCGCATGTTCGGCGAAGGATTGATCCACATGAGGCCCGTTGAATCAAACCACATTGCGCGCCGCCAATTCTCGATTTGAATGACTCGCACGTCGGCGCCTAGATGTTTTTCTTCATTAAAGAGACGCGCCAACTCTCCGATCGTCATTCCATAGCGCACCGGAATCGAGTAGTACGCCGTGAAAGTAAATTTGTCGGCGTCGGCGATTGGTCCTTCAACATCGATCCCGTTGATTGGATTTGGCCGATCGAGAACAAAGATTGGCAGCTTCGCTTTAGCTGCTTCTTCCATCACGTTTCCGAGGGTTGCGGTGTAAGTGTAGAAGCGCGCCCCGACGTCTTGAATGTCATAAATCAGCGCGTCGAGGTCTTTGAGCTGCTCGGGCTTTGGACGGCGTGTCTCTCCGTAAAGTGAATAGATTGGCAAGCCGGATTGATCGTCTTTGGTGTCTGAGACTTTTTCATCGGCAAGTCCGCGAATGCCATGCTCGGGAGAAAACAGGGCCACCAGTTTCACGTTCGGAGCTTTGAACAAAACATCGATCGTGGAACGGCCGGCGCGATCGCGGCCGGTTTGATTTGTCACCAAACCAATGCGCAGGCCGTTGAGTTGTTTGAATCCGTCGCGTTCAAGCGCGTCTATTCCAGTCAGGACTTGTGCGTCCGCGGGCGCAGTCGCGGGCGGGGCGGCGCGATTATTATTCGCATTCAAACGGGCCAGGCTGGCGAGCAGTTCGGCGGCTGAGTCTGCCGACTGTTCGCGCGCTTTTGTTTGAGAGGCGTCAACGATCGAACTCGCGACAATCGAAGCCACGCGCGCGCGCACCGGGCCAACATCGCCCTTGCCATCGGGATGTACGCGGTTGCTGAGAAAGATAACGAACGAATCGCTGGCCGGATCAATCCAGATCGAAGTGCCTGTGAATCCAGTGTGCCCGAACGAGCCCAGCGGAAATAGATCGCCTCTATTAGTTGAGAAGCTGCTGGCCATGTCCCAACCCAGGCCGCGCGCTGCGCCACTTTCAGAAACAGCGTGCGGCTGGGTCATCGTTGCTATGGTCAGCGGGCTGAGGATGCGCACGCTGTTGTAGACACCGCCGTTCAAGAGCATCTGACAAAAGATCGCCAGATCGTCAGCCGTCGAAAACAATCCTGCGTGACCCGCGACACCATTCATGCGAAACGAAGTCGGATCGTGGACCTCTCCGCGCAGCCACTGTTCGCCCTGTGATCCCGCATCGGCTCCGCTGTCGCCCAGGTAATTCAGCTGGCCTCGGCGTTTTTCCGTGGGCGCGATTCGCGACTTGAGTTTCGGATCGGGCCGGAAACCCGTGTCGCGCATGCCTAATGGCGCAAAAACATTTTGCCGGGTGAATTCGTCGAGCATCATGCCGCTGACGCGGTGCACAACTTCGCCCAGCGCGATGTAGTTGATGTCACTATAAACAAAACGCGTTCCGGGTTGGCTGCGCAGCGGCTCGCGATATAGACGCTTGATCGCCTCGTCATAGCCGGTCCAACGGTCGCGCAAATCGAAATCGGGGGCAAACCCAGTCATGTGCGTCAGCAAGTGTTCGATCGTGATCGCGTCGCGTCCTTCACCTTTCATTTCGGGGATGAATTGGACCACCGAGTCGCCTAATCGTATTTTCCCCTGCTCGATCAGAATCATAATGCTGGTGGTGGTGGCCACGACTTTAGTAAGGCTCGCAATATCAAAAATGGTGTCAGTCGTCATCGCTTCGCGCTGCGGCTCGACCGCGCGCGCGCCATACGCTTTGCGCCAGACTGTCTTTCCGTGACGACCAACCAGGACAACCGCTCCGGGCAAATCTTTCTTTGCGATCGAAGCCGCGATGACCGCGTCCATGCGCGCCAGGCGTTCGGCAGAAAATCCCTGTGATGAAGGAAGCGAAGCCGGAAGTTGAGCGAAGACGGGCGCGACGAGCAGCGCGAAGATGACGATGAGCCGTGGATGACGGGCCATGTTTTAGTGGCGAGCTTTCAACTGAATTCCAGTGCCGCGAGGATACAGGCCCGGCAGTGAAATCGGCAAACGTCCTTTGATGTCGAGTTGGCCCAGCAATGCCTGCGCTGTCTCCTCCTGCAAACTTTGCATGTCACCGTAGGCGACCAGATATGTTTGCAGCTTGGGAAAACTCATCAGGATATACGGATTGCCGAAGCTGATGCCGACAACTCGCGCGCGCCGTTCGATCAATTCATTCAACGCTTTGGTTCCCGGTTCGGGCAGCGCTACGCTGCGCGCCTGTCCCGTGCGCACGCGTCCGTACATCGAGACGATTACCGCATCAGCTCGGGTTGCTTTATCGATCGCTTTCGTAACATCAGCATCTGAAGAGCGATCGTCGAGCACAATGGTTTCTACCTTCAAACCACCGCGGGCCAAAGCCGCGATGAAGGGTTGAGCTATGATCGTGCGATCGTCGCCGTTGGTGATTGCCAGATTAAAAATGCGCGACGCTGAGTTGATGTCGAGCGGCAAGAGCCTGGCGTCGTTGCGCACCAGCGTGATCGCATCTCTGGCGATATCATCGGCGAGTTCGTTGGCCCGCTTTCCGGCAACTTCGCGATCGATCGCCTCAAGCGAAGTCACTCGCTGCTGGGCCAGACCCAGATCGTATTTGGCGGCCAGGAGCTTTCGCGTCGATTGTTCGATCCGTTGCTCGGTTAATCTCCCTTTCTTCACTGCATCGCGTACGCCGCGTAAGGCTGCGTCGGGATCCGCCGGCTTTAACAACAAATCTGCGCCGGCTTCGATCGCGCGCACCGATGCCTCTTCCTGCGTGAAGTAAAGCGTCAAACCGCTCATGCTCATCGCGTCGGTCACGATCAGACCATCGAAATGCAGGTCCTTTCTTAGTATTCCGTTCATCACCGGCGATAGAGTCGTCGGCATCGTTCCTTTTGCTGAAACAATTTCGCCGGCTTCGGTCGTGTCGATTGGTCCCAGCTTTACATCTTTCGGCAGCGGCGTGATCTCTGTCGAATCGATCAGGGGCAAGCCAATGTGTCCCGTCATGACCGCGCCGACGCCCGCGTCGACAGCGGCGCGAAAGGGCACCAACTCGATCGAGTTGAGCCGCTCGCGCGTGACATCAATCTCGGGCAGGCCGCGATGCGAATCAGTTGCCGTGTCGCCATGACCGGGAAAATGTTTGGCAGTCGCGATGACGCCTGCGCGTTGCGCGCCTTCGACGAACGCAGAAACATAGCGCGAGACTTCAATTGGATCTTCGCCGTACGATCGAACGTTGATGACCGGATTCGCGGCGTTGTTGTTTACATCAGACACCGGCGCGTAGATTTGCTGGATGCCCATTGCGCGCGCTTCGCGACCGGTGAGATCGCCGGCCCGCCGCGCATAGTTCGGGTTTCCAGTTGCGGCGATCGCCATGTTCCAGGGAAAGTTCACGGTGTCGTCGAAGCGCATTCCCGATCCGGCTTCCAGGTCTGCTGAGATCAGCAGCGGATACTTCGCGAGCTCCTGCATGCGATTACAAATGACAACTGATTCGTAGACCGGCCCGCGGAAAAGAATGATTCCGCCCACGTGATTGTCGACCACCTGATGACGCAAAGCCTTGAATGCTTCGCTGTCCTGATTCAAAAACGTAGCGTTGATGCCGACTGAAATCAGTTGGCCGATCTTTTCATCGAGCGACATTCCTTTCAGCGTTTTGTCGGCCCATTTCAAGGCTTCGTTTGAGGGCTTGCGCGAATAAGGTTTGGCCTTTGATTCGGCGACGGGTCTCTTCGTCGCTAGTGAGCCCGCAGCCGAAACGCCGGGCGCGATTGTCGAAAACGTTAACGCGCTCAAGAGCGCGAGAGTGGTGAGGGTGGTGAATCGATTTCGCATTTTTAGTTAATAACAGCCGGGTTCATTCCGCGGCATTTTCAGTCGCTATCGCGACGCGGGTTGGGCTTATCAGGCTGACGGCATAACCGATGGTGAAACAAATTATCGTTCCAAACAAAACGTACCAGGTCCAGGCGATCGCGGTGGCGAACCGAATTCTGACAAACAACATGAACGCCAACGACAGAGCCATGCCGGTCATCACGCCGATTTGATTCGCGCGTTTCGTCAGCACGCCGAGCAAAAACGCTCCCAGCATTGGACCATAAACGAGCGACGCGATCGTCAAGCCGGTGGTGAAGACTGAACCCCAACTGCGCGCCAGGATCGCAATACCGATCAGCACAAAGCCCCAGGCTGCGGTCAGCCAGCGCGACAGTTTTAGTAAGTCTTCATCGCTGGCGTTTGGTCTAAGGAACGGCTTGTAAAAATCGAGGACGGTGCTGGATGAAAGAGAATTCAATGAGCCGCTGAGGTTCGACATCGCCGCCGCGAAGATCGCCGCGATCACCAAACCTGAGACTCCGTGCGGCAAGCGCTGCACGATGAAGGTCGGAAATATCTCGTCGTTGCTCGCCAGCTTTGTCGTCAAAGGATAGAACTTGTAATAGACGTAAAGCATGACGCCGATCGTCAGGAAGAGAGCGAATTGAAACAACACGACGAAGCCGCTGAGAATTAAGGCCTTCTGGCTCTCGCGTTTGTTGCGGCAAGTCAACAGACGCTGCACCAGCAGTTGATCCGTGCCGTGTGAAGCCATCGTCAAAAACGTTCCGCCCAACAGCCCCGCCCAAAAAGTAAACGGGACGCTGAAGTCTAATTTGAACGAGACGAATTGAAATTTACCGGCGGCTCCGGCTTCCGTTGCGATCGTATGCCAGCCGCCCGGCACGAGATGAAGCAGTTCGTACGCGGCCAGCAAAGATCCGCCTATGTAAATGATCAGTTGAATCAGGTCGGTCCAGATGACCGCCGCGATGCCGCCTTCGAAGGTGTAGATCAAAGTCAGCACGCCGACGATGATGATGGACCAAAGCCAGAGATGCGGCAGCCCGGGAATGCTCGAGCCCAGCACCGCAGTCAGCACCAGCGAGGCTGCAAACACGCGCACGCCTTCGGCCAACGCGCGCATTACCAGAAATAAAGAGGCCGCGAAGTTCTTGGCAGAAACGCCAAATCTGTTCTTCAGCAGTTCGTAAGCCGTCAGCAGATTGCCGCGAAAGTACGCCGGAATAAAAAGCAGGCTGATGATAATGCGGGCGACGACGTAGCCGAGTACTACTTGCAGGTAAGTGAAGTTGCCGCCCTGTTCGGGCCGCGCGTAATTCGCATAAGCGAGGGCTGGGACGCCGATCAGGGTCAGCGTGCTCGTCTCAGTTGCGACGATCGAAAGACTGATTACGATCCATGAAGTGTTCTTGTCGCCGAGGAAATAATCTTTGACCGTACGTTGGGACTTGCGAAACATCACGCCAAACGCAGTGATGCCCGCGAGATAAGCGACGAGAACCAGATAGTCGATTGTGGAAAAACCCATTGTTGTTCGGAGTTCCGCCTTCAGGCGGCGATTTTCATCGTGCCGTAGGCACGAAATATTTATAGAAAGCCGCGCTCTTTGATTAATCAGTTCGAGCGAAACGAAATGTCATTTCGTTTCGCTCGAACCATTCGCGGTTGATGTCGCGAGCTATAAACATCGAGCTCCTAACGGAGCTTTAGCGAATCTATCGCAGCGCTGATCACTCCACGGGATTCGGTCAGTGCCGATTCCGCTTCTGCTCTCGATCGCCCGGTCTGGCTCATCACCAACGCGACGGGTAGATTTCCGTTCGCTTCATCGAGAAAGGTTTCCGCCTGATGCTCGTCCAGACCGCTTTCGGATTGCAAAATCCTGATGGCGCGCGCG
>DASWQK010000487.1:0-1704 GCA_036403735.1 Pyrinomonadaceae bacterium | reverse complement strand
CAACATGATCGGCAGGTTCTGTAGCCAGATGACCGCTAACATTGTGTGCGAAGGCATCGATGAATGCCGGCCGGTCATAGAACGGGGAAAGGAACATCAGACGATCTGCGCAACCAAACTCAGCCGCTCTCTTCTTCGTCTCGACCACCGCGGTTTCGAAACTTGATTCGGCGTATTGAGGATAGAGCGGCAACACAATTATTCGGGAAACATCCGGCCCACTTAATTTCGCCAGCGACGATGCGATCGAAGGATTGCCATAACGCATCGCGTACTCGACGACGTAATTCTCACGCCCGAGTTTAGCGGCAACTTTCTCTCCCAAAGCGCGGGTGTGCACCAGCAAGGGTGAACCTTCCGGCATTTGAACCTTTTGATAGGCTGCGGCGGATTGATACTTGCGTTTGGGCACAATCAGGACATTCACCAGAAACCAACGCAGCGGCGCAGGCATGTCGATCACGAATGGGTCCATGAGGAATTCGCGCAGGTATCGTCCAACGGCCTCAGGAGTAGGCGCGTCAGGTGTGCCCAGGTTGATGAGAAGTACGCCGGTCCTGGTCATAGTCGGTACGCACGCCTCTGCGTGCTAATAATCGTGATCGCAGTTAGCATGCCAGAGGCGTCCGCACCAAATCGCCCGCGACCACCGCCGCCCGTTCCAGAATTTTCGCCAGCCCGATCTTTCCGAGATAGTTTCCTACCAACGCGATGTTCTCCGGCGGTGGCGGCAGCTTCGTCAGAATGTTTTCGAGTTCAACCGTGTAATGCGGCAGCGCGTTGGGCCAACGGGTAATGCGAACATCAAGCGCTTCATCATGCTTGCCATAGAACCGTTGGCGCTCCGCCCCGATAATTTCCGCAAATGCTTCGTCACTCAAATTCACGACATCAGCGTCCAGAGCGCCGCCAAAGATCCAGGTCTCTGCATGAGCCGGGCCGCGTCCTGCAAAGATAGAAGTATTGAAAAGCACGCCGCGTGAGCGAAACCCTTGATTGCGCGGAAACAGACAACCAAATCCGTTGAGCTTCGCTGCGCCTGGTCCATAGAAGCAGGTCACGGTCGCCAACGACAGCATTTCGATCTGCCGCAAAGCATTGCTGATTTCCGGACCAGCTTCACAAAGATGATTCGCGGCGGCGCTCGCTGACAAGCAAACAACCATCGGCTGGCGAGCGCTCGCTTTCTCATTGTGATTGAATATGAATTCGGTACCGGCAGTCTTCAGATAATCGCGCAAGCCGTCCGTTAACTGCTGCATTCCGTTGGGCGGCGAAACCGTGCCGCGCAGTTTTCCTTTTGCCGGCCGGTTCGTTTGTAGATGATCGGGCAGACTCGCTTTGCCGAAAATCAAACTGGCGCTGAGGAGATTTGCATCGCCGGCATATATTCCGCCGAGCGCTGGGATCAGAAGATAATCCGTCGCGCCGCGACCAAGTACTCGCTTTCCCCAATCAGTAACCGTTTCCGAAGGGCGCGGGCGCAACCTTGCCGCGTTGATTGCGAATCGGCCTGACAGCGCAATCAAGTCCGCGACCCTCAACGGCAGTTGCTTCGGTTTGCCGCGATAGATGAATCGCCTGTGCGCCTCACGTCGCGTCGGAATAAGCGGCACACCAATGTCCGCGCACATCGCTTCCAGTCGCGCCGAACTCAACAACCCGTTCGCAGCGGTTTCCACCAGGCCATGCTCGGTGCGAATG
>DASWQK010000486.1:0-11177 GCA_036403735.1 Pyrinomonadaceae bacterium | reverse complement strand
TTGTTCACTCATATATGAAACCCTTCGGGCGTGTTCGCTTGTCGCTACCCGATGTTTAATGGGCCGCCGCGATAACCAAAATCCGGTGGATTGGGCGGAAGAGGATAGCTTGCGACTGCCGGTCCTTTCAAAACCAGCGTGCCGGCCAACAGGTCGTGCAAACCTTGTTTCTTCTCAGTGAAAGCAACCATTAGGAATCCGATGAAGCAAATCATTGTCGATAAAATCGTACCGAAGTATCGTCCCGTGGCTCTCGCAAAACTGATTCGATTGCCGTTCAAGTCCGTTACGCGTAAACCCAGAAGTTTCTTGCCCAGCGAGCCTTGCCAGGGTGAACTTTCAAGGAACGCGTAATAGAGCCAGCCCACCAGGAATTCGAATCCATTAAGCGCGATTTTGATCCCCGGCAGTATTGGCGAATTCTCGTCGGCTCCGCTCGATACCAGCGCCACACCGACGATGATGCCCAGCGGAAAAAATACGACTGAAAAGATCACTCCATCGATTAGGTACGCCAGAACGCGCCACCAGAATCCTGCGTACGTGACTTGATACTCCTGGAACATGGTCGGGACTCAACCAATCGGTCCTACCATCTATTTGCCGCCGAACACCCAGCCGTTGGCGCGTTGCACACGGTCATTCGCGCCGACTACGTTGAGACCAAAATCGATGTCCTGATTCTTCGGCGGGAAACAAACGTCGTCGTTACAACTTTGATAGCGCAAACGCGCTTTCAAATTGAGCCATCCATCACCGTAATTCGCGGGCACGGTGACATTGAATCGCATGATTGCACGGCCTTCGTAAACGGCCAGCGATTCGTTGTTCACTGCCTTCAGTTTCCGGACGAGCGCGCGGGGAAAAGCGATCGGACCAACGATCACACCCTTGGGCGCTTCAATCTTGACCGTCGTGGGAATCGCATACTTGCCCAACGGATGATTTGCATTAACGTGATAGCCGCCGGGAATTTCCATCACGACTGCGGCACGCACGACGCGTCCACGTTGCGCTTTGTCACTCGAGTAATAACCCTTGATGTCGATGTTGGGCTCGGGTGTTGGCGCAAATGCGGTCGCAGGCGCAGCATGAAAATTGTGTGGAAACGAGACCAACGCGATAAGAAGTAGAAGTTTGGCTGTTGATTTCATAATTGCAATGGTTGAATCAGAAATATTTTCTATTTAGCTGCGTCTGTATTTCTATAGACTTCAGTTAGCGGAATCATGCAATCGATTGATTTGAGAACGACCGCGCCGTCTCTTCCAATGGCCTCGGTTTGACTCCAGGCGCCATCTGCTTCGCGATGATGATGCTCAACGCGGAACTGATCTTGAGATACGAGCACATAATCTTGCAGGCTTTCAATCTCGGTCCGATAACGACGAAACTTTTCACCACGATCGTATTTCTCGGTCGACGGTGAGAGAACTTCGAAGATGACCGCAGGATTCAAGAGCACGTCGCCATGTTCGTCGTGAAAGTTTGCTTCTCCGCACACGATCATCAAATCAGGATAAGCATAGAGACCGCCGATGCCAGCGCGGACTTTCATGTTGGGGGAGAAGCCACGACAGGGTTTGTCTCTGATTTGCGCGCCAATAGCCGAAGCAAGGTTGAAGCAGATCGTACTGTGGTCGGGACTCTCGCCCGCCATGGCATAGACCAGCCCGTCGAGGAACTCATGACGAATTTCTGAGGTTCGCTCTAACTCTAGATATTGCTCAGCGGTAATCGCCGGTAAGAATTGTTCTGGTAATGCCATGTTCTAGTCTCGGGAAACAGCGCCCGTATTCTACACTCGCGGCGCGTCACTTCGCCACGCATTGACGTCACGCTGTGCGACGATCGGCCAGTCTTCGATCAGTTGTTAACGGGGACACGCCAATCTCGCTCCGCGCGGCCAATTGCCCACATGCCGCCAGAATATCGCGGCCGCGGGGTCGGCGAACGAACGCGTGGATGCGTTTTGATTCCAGGATTTTGCGAAATGATTCGACGCGCTCCGTCGATGATGGCTGATAAGGCAACGGCTCGGCCGGATTGTGCGGAATCAGATTAATCTTTGCCCGCAGACGATAACGATTGAGAAGGCTAGCCAGTTGACGCGCGTGATTGTCCGAATCATTGACACCACGCAGCATCACGTACTCGAAGGTGAATCGCTCAGCGGGCTTGAGCGACCTCTCGAATTCCCTACAGGCCGATAACAACTCTTCGATGGGCCATTTCTTATTAATCGGCATCAGTTCGTCACGCAATTCGTCGTTCGGCGCTGCCAGCGAGATCGCCAGGCGCGGGCGATCGGCGATCGCGGCCAGTTCGCGAATGCGCGGAACGATCCCTGCTGTCGACACGGTAATACGATTAGCAACGATGTGGAGACCCGCCGGAGCATTTATGATGCGAATCGCCTTCATCAAGTTCTCGAAATTCAAAAATGGTTCGCCGGCGCCCATGCCGACGAGGTTCGTGCCGCGTGGTGTCTGCACACCTTCGCCATAAGCGTCGTTGAGAACGAAGATTATCTGTTCGACTATTTCTCCGGCAGTTAGATTCCTTAGCAGGCCGAGCTGCGCCGTCAAACAGAAAGTACATTGCAGCGGACAGCCTGACTGCGACGAAAAACAGATAGTATCGCGGCGCTCTTCGGGAATGAAAACGGTTTCCACCGGAAAATTATCATGCGTCTTGAAAAGATAGCGTCGCGTCCCATCGGCAGAAACATATCGCGACTCGAGCGTGAAAGTTGACAGCCCGGCCCGCTCGACGAGCGTCGCGCGAAGGTCTTTGGGAAGATCTGTCATCGCGTCGAACGATGTCAGGCGCCGCGCCTGGATCGCCGAGAAAATCTGGCGCGCCCGATACTCGGGCTCTCCAAGTGATGCGACAAAGTCAGACAGTTCTGCCTGAGATAATCCTGTGAGATGCATGGGTTCCATTGAGTCGGTGAATTTTATCATCAGACAGGCAATCGATCTTAATCGATAGTCATCCGATCGCTACCATGCTCATCAAAGAAAAATCGCGAGCGACGCGGGCCGCTCGCGATTGTGTGCCACGGGATCTTCCTGATTAAGGCGCGACCGTAAATTTCTCTTTCTGTGTTAGCGCCTGTCCGGTGACGCGATCGCGCACCCGCAGTTCGATTGCGTAACCCCCGGGCGTTAAGACGCTCGAATCGATCATCCGCGACAAGGTGAGACGCTCGCCGGTAGTCTTAACGGCTCGCCAATCTTCGACCTGTCTTTCAATCTCTCTGCCGTCTTTCAGCAGTGCATACTCAACTTCAAGTGCGGGTCGCAAGGTCGTTTGATCGGTGCCGGCGTTGTAGATTTGCAGATAAAGACCAACCGGCGAACCGCGATGAAATATGCCCGAGATGTTGGGGATTACTTTCTGATCACCGATCATAAATTGGCGACTCTGTGTTTCGCCGGTAACGTGTTGCAGAACTGAGCAGAGGATCATCGAAGAAACCGCCAACTCAGAACCAAACTTAGGAACCGTGAAGCCGACATTTCTGATCCCGGTTGCTCCGCTTCTCGTGTCGCGAATCATCAGGTCAGCTTTGTAATGACCGGGAGCCAGCACGACTGTCTTTTGATAAGCTGATTTCCGCTTTCTAGCTTCAATCAGTTCTTCCGTCGTCGCCGTCGTGCTGACAGCGTCTTCAAAGAAGTTCACCCGGCGCCCGGCAACATTGACGATGCGTCCCGTTATGTTCAAGCCCGCGACCTGGACTCCGCCGCTATCATTGAACGAAAGCTCTGAATTGTCGGCCTGTACCGTGATTGTGGTAATCACGCGACTGTCATCAAGCTTGAAAAACCCAAAGCTGGTTTCAAAGCCCAGCGGGCTGTCTTCTATCTTCGGCGTACCGGTTATGCCACCAAACGGATCACCCTTAGGCGCAGGCAGCGGCTCCTCTATTATTCGCCTCAGCTCCATCCAATTAAACGGAGAACCCTCTTCGCTGAAAGAAAATGGATTGCCCACTCCATGCGCCGCGGCTACGAGATCGGCTTGGCTGATGCCTCCCGTTGTCGGGCCGGCGCCAGGAACCATTAACAACGCATCTTTCTCAAACGGATTATTCGCCAGTCGATATTCGCCCGTGCTGGTGGGATCGACAAATTCAATATTCGCACCCGCGCGGCCGGGAATGTCTCGATAGAACCAGCGTTCGAAAGGATACGTCGAGGTCGAACCGCCTCCCTCAGAGGGCTCGCGCTGATAGGCGCCACCAGCGGGATGTGACTCAATCTCATTGGGCTTGCCATACTTCAAATAGACGCGACCACGATCCGTCTTGTATCCCGGAATGCCTGAACTGAAGTGCTCGTTCACATAAGCAATCCGTTCGTAATAAGCTTCGCGATACTCGTTCTCGGTACTATCACGATCCGGCTTGCGCCGGTCCCAAAAATCTTCGATAAAACGTTCCCGCTCGGCATTGTTGTCCAATTCTTTCCAGGCTTTGATTTCCTGCGAGGTAATGATTGGTCCCACGTCTTCGAGCCATTTCTTGAACGCGTTATCCGGCTCTTGCCTGATCTTGCGTGGCTTGTCCTGAGGGTCCTGAGCGGTTGATTTCTTTTGGGCCAGAACCGGCGTTCCGACGGAAACAACTGCGGCAAAAATCAGAATGAAGATAGGTTTAGTCACGACGTCCAGCTCCTCAATGATGAATGCATAGTGCCAGCGTGGATCACGCGCCAGTGTCGCGATCAACGAGATCAGAACACTATCGCGTTGGTGGATAGTCGAGGAGACTAAGACTCTGAACTTAAAACAAAACCGGCTCTCGATTTTAACGTCGAGAGCCGGTCAGGCAGGCGTTATGGCACCACAGTAAACTTGCCGTAGTCCTTCTGGACCAGCGATTGGCCACTGACTCGATCGCGGACGCGCACTTCCATTGCGTAATCGCCGGGGCCCAATTGTCGCGAATCGATCAAACGCGCGAGCGTCAATCTTTGTCCCGAGTCGCTGTTGCCGCGCCAGTCTTCCATCTGCTTGCCGACTTCCTTGCCGTCTTTCGTCAGCACGTATTCAACATCCACGGAAGGACGCAGCGTTGTCTGATCGATGCCGGCGTTATAGATTTGCATGTAAACGCCGATGGGCGCGCCGCGGTGGAAGGTGCCGGACACGTTGGGAATCACTTTGACGTTTCCGATGGTGAACATGCCGACGGCCGGTTGATCGCCGAGCGCTTCCAGCTTGTTCGCGATCACCAGCGTCGAGGTTGAAAGCTTGCCCGTATCGTACTTCGGCACATCGAATCCCCAATGCCGCACACCCGTCGCGCCCGATTCGATATCGCGCACGATCACGTCGACTTTGTAGTGACCCGGCGCCAGGGCAACTGCTTTCTGATATGCCGATTTTCTTCCTTTGGCGTCAGCTAATTCCTCAGGCGTGGCCCGCGTGATGACGGGATCTTCAAAGATGCCAGCCCGACGACCCGACACGTGGGTGATCTTTCCGAAAATATTCAGTTGCGCCTGCTGCAAGCCACCACTGTCTTTGAATACCAGGTTTTGATTGTCGGTCTGAATCGTGAAAGCAGTGATCACGCGATCATCTGTCTGGCGGAAGAAATCGACTCGCAGATCAAAGTTCAGCGGATTGTCTTCGATGATTGGAGTGTTCACTGCCGAAGCGAGATCGTTGAATCTGATCTGCGGGGGCCTTTGCAGGTCGGTCAAAATTTGCAGGCGCGAGAACGGACTGTCCTGTTCGCGCTCGTAATTCGGAGTGCCGATGCCGCCAAGATTCGCGATGCGATCGCCTTTGTCCGCCAGGCCCATTTGTTCGGCGAGCGTCAACCCGGCGCCGGGCACGTGCAACAGGGCATCCTTCTCGTCGGGATTGCGCGCGATGCGATATTCACCGCTGCCCGTTGGATCTACGAATTCAATTTCGATTCCGGATCCTACGCCGGGCAAGTAACGATAGAACCAGCGCTCGAACGGATAAGTCGAAGTCGACCCACCGCCTTCGTAGGATTCACGATTGTAAGCGCCGCCGGCCGGGTGAGTTTCAGTCTCGTCAGGCTTGCCGTACATGATCCAGATACGGCCGCGGTCGGTCTTCCATCCGGGGATGCCCGATGCAAAATGCTCGTTGGAGTAAGCGATGCGCTCGTAGTATTCCTCGCGATACTCGTTTTCGTCGGTGTCCGGATCAGGATCGCGTCGCCGCCAGAACTCTTCGATAAACCTTTCACGCTCATCGTCGGTTTCCAGCTTCTTGAAAGCCTTGCGCTCTTCGTCGGTGATTATGTAGGTGACGTCTTTTTCCAGCCAGTCTTTGTACGCTTTTTTTAGTTCCGGCTTAACGTTGCGCGGCTTCTCAGTTGGATCCTGCTGCTCTTTGGTTTTCTGCGCCAAACTGGAAGGGACCGCGAAACTAAGAGCAAGAAGAGCGACAGCCAGTCGGCTCGATCTGCGTGTTGGCATGTGAATTACTCCTAAAAGAAAAAACCGGGGAAAATAAAGTTTGTCAGCGTTTCTGTCGCAGCGTGGAGACCACGGACGAATAACGAATTCTAGGGTTGTGTCAGACCAGAGTCAAGATGCGGTGAAAAGCCGGTTAAGTTGCCCACGGCCCTGCTTTTAGCCAACGTTCCGGCCTCAAACCATTGCAAATTGAAACCTGCAAAATGCAAATTTCAAATTCCGCGCTCAAAAAGTGTTGAGACCTCGGAATCCGGCTCGGGGTGACGACCAAATTTTCAATTTTCACTTAGCAATTTTCAGTTTTCAATTCCTCATTAAGTCGTTGTCCGCTTCTGCCCGCAAATCCACGCCACAATGATCGAAATCGCGTAAAGCACAAACATCGGGGCCGCGAACAGCAGCATGTTGGGAACGTCGTTGGTCGGCGACAGCACCGCCGCTACAATCAGGATTACGATCACCGCGACGCGCCAAACCTTCAACATCCAACGCGCCGTCACCAGACCCATGCGAGCCAGGACGTACGTGATCGCCGGCATCTGCGCGACCAATCCCATTCCCAACATCAGCAGGATGATGAAATCAAAGTAGTCATCTGCCTTTAACAGCAGACGAAAATCCGAGCCCAATCCGAGGAGATATTTTGCCGCGGGCGGAAAGATCAGGTAATACGCCGTCGCCACGCCCAGGACAAAAAAGACCGACGACAACCCTACAAACGGTGTCACGTATTTTCGTTCGTGCGGAAAAAGCCCGGGAGAAACAAACGCCCAGATTTGCCAAAGCAGAAATGGGACAGACAGGCCAATCGCCGCGTAAAGAGACACTTTGACATAAAGGGCAAAGGCCCCGATGGTGGTGTCCACGACCAGTTTGTTGTTTGGATCGGGGAGCTTCTCGTAAGGCTTGTTCAGATCGATCGGGAGCTTCACGTCTTTGGGAATAATGTCGTTGCCTGCCGAAAAGGGTTCGTCTGAAAACAGGCCGAGGTTCCCCTGTGAATCTTTGTCTACGCGGGCCATTACGGACGCGCCCGCGGGAATGTCCAACAGCCCAAGCTTGGTCAGTTCGGGAAAAACAAATCGCACTTTTTCGTTCTGATGAAGAGTGTTGAGCGGGACCGTCGAAAGCTCTCCGTTCAATCCGGCGATAGTGACTTTGCGTTGCTGCTGCGCCTCATTCAGAGCATGTTGCACCGGACGCTCCAAAAAACGGTAGATATAGCCCGAGACCCACCAACAAGCGAAGGCCGCGATCAAAACGAACGCCATGCTGCGAATCAAACGGGTGCGCAGCTCGTCGAGATGGTCGAGAAAAGACATCTGCCCGCCAAGCTCTTGGCGGGATTCGTCCTCTTCATCTGATTTGATTAATCGCAAGCTCGGTATTGAGCAGGTCGGCTCTCAATCTGGATTACAGCCATTCATGTTTGCCGTGCGGATTCTCAGGCGGCGCAGTTTCCGGCGAAAAGTTTTGGTCTCGCGGTTGGACCAGCGCAGGATCCACGGGCGTAATTGCCGGCGCAATGGTTTCGGCCGTCGCTGAAACACCCGCCGAGTCCAATGCCGCGGCTTCCCGCGCCGCCCGAATCTTTTCGGTGGCCTTGTCGAAAATCGAATTCCCCGCGTCGGGTTCGATACCTTTGTCGAAGCTCTCGAGGTTCACTTCACGTTCCCAGGTGCGCTTGAAATCATCAGAAGCCCGGCGAAACTCCGAAAGGCTCTTACCCAGTTGGCGACTCAGTTGCGGAAGTTTGCGCGGGCCAAAGAAAATCAGCGCCGCGCCGAGGATGACCAGCAATTCAGTGCTGCCGAGTGAATCGAGAATAAATAAATACATAACGCTGACCGCGGCTTAAGCTTTAGACGCTCTGGTGCTGCAAAAAGATTGTAACGCGGACTGAAGCGTGAGGTACAGACGGGATAAGGTACGGAGACAATTTCAGACTCCATAGAAGCGGACGTCAGAGCGGAAGCAGGAAACGCGGGTGTTTTTAGTCGCGTTAACGCGGCTTTCCCGTAGGGTAACTAGACCGGGCGTTTTACGCCCGGGAGTTAATGGCGCACCGAAATTCCTGAGCCCGTTTTAACGGGCTTATGTCTAAGGCTTCAGCCGTGATGCTAAAGCTGTTGATGAAAGCACGCCGAAGCGCGCTAATGTTCGGCGTGTTCGGCTGATCCCCAGCGCCAAAAGCGCTGGTCTATGAAGCCTTTGGGCAAGCCGTCTGAAGACGGCTACTTCTTCGAGCGGAATCGCCGCCAACCGTCAGCCGCAAGGCCCCCGTCTTGACACTCCCCTGCGGCTCACGCAATCTCTTCTACCACAAACTCTTATGCGAATCGTTTCGTTGTTACCTTCGACAACTGAGATTGTCTGCGCGCTCGGACTGGACGCCGAGCTGGTCGGCATTACTCACGAATGCGACTATCCGGCCGCTGCCGTCGACAAACCGCGCCTGACTGCCAGCCGCATCTCTCATGAAACCATGACCAGCCTTGAGATCGATCATGCCGTACGATCTCAGTTGGACGGTCATGGATCAATCTATGATCTCGACGAAGCAAGGCTGCGCGCACTGAATCCGGACTTGATCCTGACGCAGGAGCTTTGTGAAGTTTGTGCCGTCAGTTACCAGACCGTCGAGCGCGCCGCGCGCATGTTCGAAGCTGACGTAAAAGTCGTTTCGCTCGAGCCAAACACAATCGAGGACATCTTCGAAAACATCTCGATGGTGGGCGAGCTCACTGCTCGCTCAAGCGAAGCGGATCAGTTGATCGGCAGTCTTACCGCCAGGCTCGATCGCATCAAAGCCAGGACCACGGATCTGGATCAACGCCCGCGCACGTTGATGCTCGAATGGTTGGAGCCGCCCTTTGCTCCCGGTCATTGGGTCCCCGAACAAGTAGCCATCGCCGGGGGCGACGCTGCTTTTGGCAAAGCCGGCCAACGCAGCGTGACCACCAATGCGGAAGAGATTCGCGCCTACGCTCCGGAAGTAATCGTTTTGATTCCCTGCGGTTATTACCAGAAAGATATCTTGCGACAGCTGCCTGGCGCGAAATTGCCCGCAGGTTGGAACGATCTGCCCGCCGTGAAAGACAACGCGGTTTGGGCGACTGATGCAACTTCCTATTTCAGCCGGCCCGGCCCGCGGGTGGTTGATGGAGTTGAAATCCTCGCAGGGATTTTGCACCCTGAAATATTCGGCGCGCCGGATGATTCGCAAGCCGTAAGAGTGCCCGCACATCTGATGAAGTCTTGATCGATGAAATCGTCCGCAACCCTACCGCCGAACTCCCTCGAAAGCTTCGCCCAAATCGCCGAAGCCGTGGCCGCGACCACTAAAAAGCTGCAAAAGGCCAAGCTGCTCGGCGATTACTTCGAGCACCTTCCGGATGAAGACCTGACGCGCGCGGCGCGTTACTTCGCCGGCCAGCAGTTCGCACAAAGCGACGTGCGCACCACTAATGTCGGCGGCCGCATTTTAGGCGAGGCCATCTGCCTGGCCACCGGCGTTGACCCGGCGGGTCTGGGCCCTCGCTATGCTCGTTGGGGTGATGCGGGTGACGTCGCGTTTGAGGTTTTTTCTGAAGCGAAGCCTGGCAATGAAGCGGCTCTCACACTCGGCGACACCGACGAGTTGTTGTCGCAATTAAGCAGCACGCGCGGTAAGAAGGCGAAGACCGACGTGCTCACCCGCGTGCTTCGGAAAGCGACACCGTTGGAAGCAAAGTACCTGGTGAAGTTGCTTTCAGGCGATCTTCGTATCGGCCTGCGCGAAGGTCTGGTCGAAGATGCGCTCGCCCGCGCCTTCAAACAGCCGCTGGCTTCAGTTTCGATGGCCAACATGCTGCGCGGCGATATCGGCGAGGCCGCGGTGCGCGCGCGAGCCGGCGCGTTGCACACCGTCGAGATGCGCCTGTTTCATCCGCTGAAATTCATGCTGGCAACGCCGGCGTCCGACCTCGCGGACATTGCCCGCACCATGCCGGACGAATTCTTCGTCGAAGACAAGTTCGATGGCATTCGCGCGCAGGCGCACGTGCATGATGGCAGAGTGGCGATCTACTCGCGCACGCTCGACGAGATGTCAATGCGATTTCCCGAGCTGCATGCGTCCCTGTCCGCGTTGCCTACGGACGTAATCCTTGATGGCGAGATCATCACGGCGCGTGGCGAAGAGATTTTGCCGTTCAGCGATCTGCAAAAACGTCTGGGCCGGAAGGTGGTGAGCGAAGAACTGCAGGCGAGCACTCCCGTTGTCTTCGTCGCGTGGGATCTGCTTTACGCAACTGGGCGCGTGATGATAAACGACGAATTGCAGACGCGACGGGCAAGACTGGAAGAGCTGATCAGTATCACTAGTGTTAGCGAGCAGCTCCGACTGTCCGGAGCCAAACGATTCAACGATGTCTCGGCGCTTGACGACGAATTTGACGGCGCGCGGGCGCGTGGTAACGAAGGCTTGATGATTAAAGATCCCGTTTCGTCCTATAAGCCGGGACGGCGCGGACGCGAGTGGTTGAAACTGAAGAAGGCTTTGGCGACTCTGGATGTGGTTGTCACCACTGTCGAGCTCGGCCACGGTAAGCGCCGCCAAGTTCTTTCCGATTACACCTTCGCGGTGCGGCGATCAGAGGCCGAGCCCGAACTCTTAAATATCGGCAAGGCTTATTCAGGATTGACCGACGCGGAAATCGCCGAAAT